>DJMH01000040.1:29737-39542 GCA_002435305.1 Dehalococcoidia bacterium UBA6495 | reverse complement strand
CACCGCGAACAAACCAATGAAGGTGTATTGCGTCTTACCATGAACGATCAAAAGAATCGAAATGCTTTATCAGAAGCTATGATGAATAATTTGATTGAAGAGCTAACAAAAGCTGCGTCCGACAAATATATTAGAGTTATCATTATTGCTTCAAATGGTTCTGTATTTAGTTCAGGCCATGACTTGAAAGAAATAACGGCAGCTAGAAATCAAAAAGATTTTGGAGAGGCATATTTCAAAAGTTTATTTGATACGTGTTCATCATTGATGCAATTGATTGTTAGTTGTCCTAAACCAGTGATTGCTGAGGTGGCAGGGACAGCGACAGCAGCAGGCTGCCAGTTAGTCGCTAGTTGTGATCTTGCTACAGCTGCAGATTCAGTAAAGTTCGCTACACCCGGCGTAAATATAGGCTTATTTTGCTCAACACCAATGGTTGCATTAACTCGAAATGTCAATAAAAAAAATGCAATGGAAATGCTTTTAACTGGAGACATGATTAATGCAAAAAAAGCAAAAGAGATTGGCTTAATAAATAATTATTTTCAAGCTGAAGAATTAACTAAGGAGACTATGATTTTAGCTAACAAAATTGCTAGTAAATCATCTATGACAGTATCCTTGGGTAAAGGTGCTTTTTACACGCAGTCTGAATTAGATACATCTGCAGCCTATGAATATACCTCTAAGGTAATGGTAAAAAATATCCTTAAGGAAGAGGCCAAAGAGGGTATCGGTGCATTCATTGAAAAGCGATCTCCCGAATGGGAATGAATAAAATAACAAGACTACCTATTTTCGATTGCCATTTTCATATCATCAGCAAAAATTATCCCCTTGAATCCAACAACGGATATCTTCCAGATGAATTTAGTATTAATGATTATTATGAACGGGTTTATGGCTACACTTTGAAAGGAGGGGCGGTAATATCCGGCTCATTTCAAGGATTTGACCAAACATATTTGCTCGCCGCCTTGAAGCGCTTGGGAGCAGGGTTTGTGGGTGTAACCCAGCTTCCTGCGACTGTGAGCGATGAAGAAATATTGAACTTAAACGACCACGGGGTCAGGGGGGTAAGATTCAATTTAAACAGGGGAGGTTCTGCTGGGGTTGAAGATTTGGTCTCCATGGCTAAGAGGATCTATGATCTAGTAGGTTGGCATGTAGAGTTGTATCTCGGGGCTGAATCACTCTCTTATTTGGAGGATAAAATTCCTGCTTTGCCCAAAGTGTGCATTGACCACCTAGGTATATCTGATTCAAATTTCGAAATACTTCTAAATCTTATTCGGGACGGATTGGCTATCAAAGCTACCGGTTTTGGGCGAGTGGATCTTAATGTAGAGGAAACGATAAGGGAAATACATAAAGTAAGTCCGGATGCGTTAATGTTTGGGACTGATTTGCCTTCCACTAGAGCACGCAGAGTATATTCTGATCAAGATTTTTACACTGTACTCGATGTTTTAGGTGAAAATGAAGCCCAGAAAGTGTTTAGTGAAAATGCCATTAATTTTTATGGGTTAGAAAAAACTCAAGCATAAAAATATCATTGGGAAGGTAAGCTAGTTTGAAAATATTGCTTGTTGGTAGCGGTGGCAGGGAGCATGCCATTGCTTGGAAAATTAATCAGAGTCCCAAACTAGAAAAGCTCTTCATAGCACCTGGAAATGCCGGGACCAAATCAATTGGCACTAATGTAGAAATTTCTGACACAGACATTGAGGCACTGAAGAATTTTGCCTTGGCGAGTGAAATCGATTTAACTATAGTTGGACCGGAAGTTCCCTTGGCGCTGGGGATAGCGGATGTTTTTGTGGAGGCAGGACTTCCCATTTTTGGACCAACAGCATCTGCTGCCAGGTTGGAATCCAGTAAGTCTTTTGCAAAGACGGTCATGGAAAAATGGAATATCCCAACCGCCTCACATAAGGTTTTTCAGGATCCTGAGGAAGCTAATTCCTATTTGGAAAGCCTAAACACCTTCCCTACAGTTTTAAAGGCGGACGGATTGGCGGCAGGAAAAGGTGTATATATTTGCCAACATAAATCCGAAGCTATGTCTGCACTTCAAGACGTAATGGTTTCGAAGGTTTTCGGTGATGCGGGAACAACATTGATAATAGAAGAGTTTTTAGAGGGTTGGGAGCTAAGTGTGTTTGCATTTACGGATGGAGAATCCATTTCTGATCTAGTTGGGGCTTGTGACTACAAAAGGATCGGGGAAGGCGATGCGGGCCCCAATACAGGAGGGATGGGTGCATTTTCTCCACCTTGGATTTGGGACCAAAACCTAAAAGACCAAATTAGAGATTTGGTGATTAGGCCGATTGTTGAAGCAATGAGAACTGATTACGAGCCTTTCATTGGAACAATATTTGCAGGAATGATGATGACAGCGGAAGGTCCAAAAGTTGTGGAGTTCAATTGCAGGTTAGGAGATCCCGAAACTCAGGCTATTTTGCCACTCCTTGGGAATGATATTTTGGAGATATTCGAAAGCTGCGTGAATGGACGATTGAATTCCGTTAATGTTGACTGGAGAAAAGATGCGAGTGTTGCTGTAGTATTGGCCTCAGGTGGATATCCTTCAGCATACACGACGGGTTACCCTATCGATGGACTGGTATTGGGTAGAGATTCGGTAAATATATTCCATGCTGGAACAAAGCTAGACGGCGAAGGTAAAATTGTTACTAATGGTGGCCGCGTACTTGCTGTTAATGCTTTGGCACCGGATATCAACCAAGCAGCTGACGTAGTATATGAAAATATCCGAGAAATTACCTTTAGTAATATGTACTATAGGACAGATATAGGGAAATAAATTTGGGGTTTATCGGTTTAGAGAAAATTAATGATTGAACGTTACTCCCGACCTAAGATGAAGTCCGTTTGGTCGGACAAAAATAAATATGACAAATGGTTAAAAATAGAGATAGCCGTCTGCGAGGCTTGGAATAAGGCAGGATTGATTCCCGAGCACGACATAGTCAAAATCAGAAAAGCTAAATATGACTTCGATCTATTTTACGAAATATTGGACCGTACCAAGCACGATATGACCGCATTCTTGCAGTCTACAACGGCCAATTTGGGCCCAGAGGGGCGCTGGATACACCAAGGGCTTACTACAAGTGATGTCTGGGATACAGCGACAAGCCTACAATTGGTCGAAGCTGCGCAACTTTTAGATTTTGAATTAGAACAACTAGAAGCTGCGCTGAAGCAGAAGGCCATTAAGCACAAAAATACTCTGATGATGGGCCGGACTCACGGCGTTCATGCCGAACCTATTACTTTTGGGTTGAAAATTGCTCTTTGGTGGGATGAAGTCAAGCGAGGTAGGAAAAGGCTTTATGAAGCCACTTCCAGCATATCTGTCGGAAAACTTTCAGGCCCTGTTGGCACGCATGCCACGGTCCCACCATCAATAGAAAAAGATGTATGCGATCTTCTCGGCTTGTCCCCTGCACCGGTATCTAATCAGATTATCCAAAGGGACCGACATGCACATTTTATTACTACCTTGGCCTTGATTGCTGCAACCCTAGAAAAAATCGCCACTGAAATTAGAGGTTTGCAAAGGACAGAAGTTAGGGAAGTAGAAGAACCGTTCGCGGAGGGTCAAACAGGGTCATCTTCGATGCCACATAAAAGGAATCCAGAATTGACTGAGAGAGTATGTGGGTTGGCCAGGCTAATTAGAGGTCATTCAATAACAGCTATAGAAAATGTTGCTTTATGGGGTGAAAGGGATATTAGTCACTCATCTGCTGAGAGGGTGATCCTGCCAGACTCCTGCCTGGCACTAGATTACATTACCAATTTACTGACGGGGGTCATAGAGGAATTACGAATTCATGAAGATCGCATGCTGGAAAATATGGAACTCACTAGAGGGTTGGTATTCTCTCAGCGGACTATGCTTCTGCTGGTGGAAAAAGGACTTGCAAGAGAGGACTCCTACAAGATAGTGCAAGAGAATTCCATGAAAACATGGGATGATGGATTGGATTTCAGGGAATTAATATCAAATGATCGTAGGGTGACCGATATCGTGTCTCCTCAGGAATTATCTGAACTTTTCGATTATTCTCATTACACAAAGTACGTTGATGATATTTTCGATAAGGCTTTTCTTAGCTAGCTATGTCAATTGATAGTTCGGACACTTTATTAGAATCAAACCTTGCAAACTTAATACACAGAGGCAAGGTACGTGACACCCATTCTATTGATGAAGAAACCTTACTTATGGTATCTACTGACAGGGTATCGGCTTACGATGTTGTGATGCCCAATGCGATACCCGGGAAAGGGGCGATATTAAATCAGATGTCGGTATTCTGGTTTGGAATGACAAAAGATATCGTTCCTAACCATCTAATCAATTTTGCTATGGATGTGGAAAATGTAGATCTTCCTGCCACGGTACGACGACGATCCATGATAGTAAAAAAGGCCGAGCGAATCGATATAGAATGTGTGGCTCGGGGGTATATAACAGGGTCAGCTCTCCAGGAATACGAAAATAGTGGGAAGATAGCCGGAGTTGAGATGCCTGTGGGTATGAAGGAAGGAGACCGCTTTGAACGGCCAATTTTTACTCCCGCAACCAAAGCTGAAACTGGCCATGATGAGAATATAGCCATAGAGAAAATGGAGGATATGATCGGGGGAGAATTAACTCATAGGTTGAAACGTATGACGTTGGGGATATACCAATTCGCCCACGAATATGCTCTTAATAAGAATATAATTATTGCGGATACAAAAATGGAATTCGGGTTTATCGATGGCAAATTAAGTTTAATTGATGAATTGTTAACCCCGGATTCTAGTAGGTTCTGGGACAAAAATTTATATTCTCCAGGTGACACACAACCGAATTATGATAAGCAATTTGTACGGGATTGGTTATCTAGTCAAGGGTGGGATAGAGAGCCTCCTGCTCCTAAATTACCAGAGGATATTGTTAACAAAACGAGTATACGTTATCGGGAAGCTTTCGATAAACTTACAGGGATCGATCTACGATGAAAAATTTAAATATGGTGTTTTGATAAAAGAACATGAGTACACAGAATTCTAAAAATAGACCTACCCCAACCCAAGCACGTGCTGCCCGTCGAGAAAGGAGACAAAACCGTAGAAAATTTACCAGAGTCTTTATAGGTTTGGCTATTGGAAGTGTTGCTCTTTTACTTATATTAGGGCTTATTTTGCCGATGCTTGGTAATTTAGGTGGTTCATCTGATAAAACGCCTAATGGGCCGGGAAAACAGATTGAATCCGACGGTAGGGATCATATTGAGGAGGGTTCAGAACATCCGCCATACAGAACCGTACCAGCTGCATCGGGGTGGCACTATCCACAGCCACTTGCTCCAGTTTCATGGGGAATACATACAGAATATATTCCAGAGGAGAAACGAATTCATAACCTCGAACATGGGGGTATTTCAATAGCGTATAACTGCCCTGAACCGACTAGTGATGATTGCAACCAACTGATTGAGTCATTGACGAGCATCGTCGATCGAGCTAGAGAGGCTAAATTAAAAGTGTTAATGTCACCATATGCCGGTATGCCTAATAAAATAGCTCTGACGGCATGGACTTTTATTGATGCTTTTGATGAGTTTGATGAGGATCGAATAAAAGACTTTATAAAGGCTCATGAAAGTTCACCTAATGCACCAGAGCGGTTTTCCAACTAGAACATGGCCTTTGCCGTAAACATATACGTTAGTTTGAAATCTACGGTTGGTGACCCACAAGGGACGACTGTTTCAGGGGCCCTGTCTCAACTGGGTTTTGATTCCGTCAAAGATGTCCGTATCGGAAAATATATAACATTACACATCGACGAATTTTCAAGAAAAGAGGCCGAGTCGGTTGTTTCTGAAATGTGTGAGCAGTTATTGGCCAACACTGTAATAGAGGAATACAGATTCGAGCTTCAGGAGCTGTAATCAATCGCTGATTGTACCTTTTGTGCTAGATATCCCTTCTCCTTGCCGTGGATCAAGTGTAAGGGCGTATTTCAGAGATCTAGCAATGCTTTTGAATGAGGCCTCTGCAATATGGTGGTTGTTTATCCCCGCCATGACTGTAAGGTGAAGGTTGAATCCACCTTCCCTTGAAAAGGTCTCCATAAAATGTCTAATCAGATCTGAAGGTAAATCCCCGAGGTCACTTTCTGTGAGCGGTGAGTCTATGGTTGAATACCCTCTTCCGCTGTAGTCTATGACGGTCAATACCAATGCTTCATCCAACGGTACAAACGTGTGACCCATTCTCACTATCCCCTTGCCTTCCCCTACAGCCTCCTTGAAACATCGTCCTAACACGATGGCCGTATCTTCCACGAGGTGATGCCAACCGACATGAGTGTCACCTGAGGCATATATTTCGAGATCGATTAATCCGTGCCGAGAAATTTGGGCTAACAGATGATCGAACATGCCATTACCGGATTCAATGTTGTAATTACCCGTACCATCCAAGTTCACTTTTACCGATATGTTGGTTTCGCCCGTTTCCCTTTTGATTTCAGAGGTTCTACTCATTTTTATCATCCCGTTAAACTATTATCTTCATGGCCTCTATTAATTTGTCAGTATCTGAGGCGGTACCGATAGCGATTCTGAAACAATCCCTCAGTCTTGGAGAGTTAAAGTTCCTAACGAATATACCCTTTGCAGCTAGTTCAACATATACTCTTTGTGCCTCATTTTTTTCGAATTCACACATTAAATAGTTTCCATGAGAAGGCCAAGCTTTTACGCCTGGGAGGTTATTTATTTGATCAAACATCCTTGCTCTCTCCTCTATTATTTTTTCCACATTACTAAGGAGATAGTCCACGTCTTCGAGTGAAGCTATAAGTGCAGCTTCGGCGGCAATATTGACGTTATATGGGGGTTTTACGTCCATGAAATATTTCGCCAATTTACCGTGCATGATACCGTAGCCTACCCTCAGTCCCGCTAACCCTGCCCATTTGCTCATAGTTCTAAGCACAATTAGATTTTCATTTTGTGAGACTAAATATTGGACAGTCTGGCCTGAAAACTCGTAATAGGCTTCGTCGACTACCACTAAAAGTCCGGAGCTGAGTAGATCGATCACCTGGGACTCTGTGGCTATATTGCCTGTCGGGTTGTTCGGGGAAGTCACAAAAATGACCTTTGTTTTGTCATCTATCCTATTTAAAACTGAAGGTACATCTATGTCGAATTGCTCATCTCTTTGTACCAGGGTGATTTCACCCCCTGCTACCCTTGCGCAAAAACTATACATTCCAAAGGTAGGTTCGCAATCTAGGATTTTGTCTCCTTCTGATATAAATAGCCTGAAAATTAGATCGATTAGTTCGTCAGCCCCTGAACCAACAACGATATTTTCAGACGGCATACCGGTGTAATCCGATAAGGCAACCCTCATATTTGTTTGATTTGGGTCCGGGTAGATATGAAGTGGAGTTTTGGCGACGGCATCCAAAGCTTTTTGAGAACCGCCATAGGGGTTTTCGTTTCCATTTAGCTTTATGATTTCCGATTCAGGGATACCACTTTTTTTTGCTAAGGTCTCTGGTGCCTCCATAGCTTCGTAAGTTTGGATATCCACGAGATGTGGCCGGATAATTTTTTGTATATCAACTATTTCCATATCTATAGCCTTTATCTGAAAAATTGCAATCAACTACATTATAGGACTAGGTAAGTTCGATTCTTATCTCTGCTGCTTCCGCGTGTCCGGTCAAACCTTCTTCTCTCGCTATCACTGACGCTACATGCCCTAATTTTAAAGAATCATCAGAATCGATAGTAACTACAGGCATAGCCTTGAGAAAGCTTAGTACCCCCAATCCAGAGTTGAAACGGGCCGTGCCTGCGGTAGGCATGACGTGGCTTGGGCCGGCTACATAATCTCCCAGTACTTCATGTGATAATTCCCCAACAAAAATCATACCTGCATTTTTTATTGCCGGGACCAACTTCTCTGGGTCATTAGTAGCGATACAAACGTGTTCGGGGGCGAATGAATTTGATAATTCCAAAGCCTCTTCGAGGTTATTAACTATAGATATAAACCCCTGATTTTCAATTGATTTGGTGGCTATTTCCGATCGGTCTAATCTGGATAGACGTAAATGAATCTCAGCCTCAACATCCGCAGCAATCTTTGGGGAGGTGGTTATGAGAACCGGACGCGCTAGGGAATCATGCTCAGCTTGGGCGATTAAATCAGCGGCACACAATGTTGGATTTGCGTGTTCATCGGCGATCACCACGGTCTCTGTGGGACCGTATAGACCATCTATGCCAACTTCTCCATAGACAAGTTTTTTGGCCAAAGTGACAAACACGTTACCTGGGCCACATATAAAATCTACTTTCGATACTGATTCGGTACCGTAGGCCAAGGCTCCAATGGATTGAGCACCCCCTAAGCAATAAACCTTATCAACTTCGGATATATATGCTGCTGCTAGCACGGAGGCATATTCCAAAGGACTCTTAGGCATTGGGCATGTTATAGCTATTTCCTCAACTCCTGCTACTCTGGCTGGTATAGCCGTCATTAAGACTGTAGAAGGATATTTTGCGGTACCACCTGGTACATAGGCGGCCGCTGAATTTACAGGGACATGTCTTTGGCCATACCCTTCAAGATTATCGTGCCAATCGTTTGGCATAGATCGAGTATGAAAATTTCTTATACGATTGGCCGAAAATTCCAGAGCTTCCCGGAGATCTGAAGGTATGTGTTCGTAGGCACTTTCAAGGTCTTTTTTACCCACAAATATCTGCTCCAAGTTTTGCCCATCTATCTTTGATGAAAGATCATAAATAGCTTTATCTCCATCAGCTTTAACCTTGCCAAGTATTTCTTTTACATAATCCAACAAATTCATTTTTTCCCCAAATATAGCCTCAGAGAATTGTGAGATGTATTTGGGGTCCCCTTCTAAATCTAGACCTCTATTTTTAGAAAGGATATCTTTAGATTGCTCAACTCCGGTTACTTTTTGCATAAGGTAAACTCTTTGAGAGCTTTGTCTATATTTTCCAAACTCTGACTTGAAAATTCCTCCAAAATTCCATTTGGTAGCCTTTGGAGAATATCTTCCACACCCCCGGCCGGGTCAGCGATGAAATCTTTTGCGAGGCCTATTACTGGATGCTTTGGATTTCCTTTGGCGATTCTGTTGGCCATAAATTCCAGCCTGTCCCATGAGAATTCCCGGTTGAGCAAAGTGGATATCCACTTCCTCCATTCCTCCATCGGCTCTTTACGCAGGAATTCCACATCTATCTTTATGTCACATGCTTCAACACGAGCTAAATTTTGTTCCAAGGTTTTCCAATAAGATTTGTCCAATTGCATTTGAAGCGCTCGGTCCAAAATAAGACCTTGATTTCTGTCACCAAAAAGGCTCATGTCTGAAAAAAATGGACGAAACATTGTTGTAATCCATGTTTCATCTAAAATCAGGTGGGAGGCATATCCTGCCATAAATGACCTAGTATGGCTGTCTCTTCTGTTGAGATCATTAAGTTGAGGGTGCAAGAATTGCATGTTTCGTATCCCATCCCCTACCCTATCAAAATCCAACTGCACAAAGTGATATAAGGACCGATCTTGTTTAGTGATTACTCTAATGTCTGGAACTGTAGAACCTAGAAGATATACATCCAGATTTTTGTTTAAATCGAGATCGTTGTATTTTCCAAGTGATTCAAATGAAAAATGTATATGGGTCGGTAAATTAGGCATATTTATAGATTGA
>DJMH01000040.1:0-29328 GCA_002435305.1 Dehalococcoidia bacterium UBA6495 | reverse complement strand
CTGTTTTGCCGTATTGAGTTTATTTATATTAGATGACAACTCGTTTGTGTTACCGATTAGACAGGCCTCTGAATCAATAATTGTTCCACCTTGTATTGTTTTCAGTTGGTTCTCTTTCATCGTTGTGCCCGTTGAAGTTATATCAGCTATTATGTCAGCAAAGCCCATTTCTGGGGCTAGCTCTAATGTTCCGCTTAAACGGACCAGCGAAAAATAATTTATTCCATGAGATAGTAGGTACTTTTCTGTAAGTCGTGGTGATTTGGTTGCAACTTTCATACTCAACCCTTGTTCCCTGAATTCCACCGCAACTTCGGCAACGTCAGCGATGGAGCTCACATCTGACCATGAATTAGGAATTCCAAGGGTAAGGGAACATTTACCGTATTTTAGGTCTCCTAATATTACAGTCGTTGGTAGATTCTCTTTCCTAAGTTCTAGGTAGCGATCTTCACCTAGTAAACCTACATCTGCACTGCCAGCTTCTACGGTGGCTGTTATGTCAGCGCTTCTAAGTAGCAGGACAGTAACTCCAGATAAATTTGGGATGTGAGCTATGTATCTTCTTTTACTTTCCCTCATTACAGATAGGCCAACCTTTTCCATGAATTCCAAAGTTGATTCATACATGGCCCCATCACTGGGAATAACCAGTTTCAGTTCAGTGATTTCTGACATTATTTTTGTTCATCCGCCGTGATTATTGAAAGTAGCGAATCCACGTTCACTGCAAAACCTGTGGCTGGTATTTCTCCCGGCCCACCTAAAAGCTTCACCAGGCCATCGTACCTCCCACCCCCTCCCAGCGGAATTGATTTGTTATCTAACACGTATTCCATATCAAAAATGATACCTGTGTAGTATGTGAACCCCCGTTGCGCGGCGCAATCAACGATGAAATCGACTTCCATGTCAGTTACGTTACCTGACGCTTTTATCACAATCTCAAAATATTCAGCAGCATCTTTGTGAATAGGGTCGGCGGTCAGGTTATTCAAAATGTTGTAGAGATCTCCTGAGAAAGCGCTCAAAAATAAGGAAAGGCTTTCCAGTGCTTCCGAATACTTTTCAACTGAGAACGAATGTGATTTTTTTCTGTGGGATCGTTTAGTTATTTGTTCAAGCCTTCGCCTACCCAGACTACTCGTCGGTATTTCTTCAGTTTTGATATTTGCCGTATCCTGGTGGTCGTCTCCAGGATTTATTAGCCCTATTTGTGAAGCCATTTTGGCCAAACCTGCTATCCCACTCTTATTTTTGGATAGAACCTGCAAATTTGAGAGGGTGAATCCTATTAAAGCTTCACTTAGATCGAAATCTTCAAGTATTGACCTTACGTAACCCATATGGCCTAGTTTTATTGTAACTTTTGGTAGGCCAGATTCGGCCAAAGCGAGCAAGCTAAGTTTAAGAATTTCTACATCAGAATCTATACTGGGATCACCGATTATTTCGCAGCCTTGCTGGGTAAATTGTCTCTGATGCAACCCTTGATTGGAATCAGAGTATCTGAAAACAGGCCCCACATATTGCTTTTTAACGGTTTTTTTGTGAATGGCCTCGTTTGAGACATAGAATCTTATAACTGAAGATGTAAATTCAGGTCTCAGGCTGACACTCATGCCGCCGGGTTCTACGAAAGAATATAACCGACTAGTAAGCTCACCCCCGGACTTCATCGCATAGAGTTCAGTCGATTCTATTATGGGGCAATCAAATATATCGTAGCCATATTTTGTGAGAATAGAGCTTATATTCGCGGTTAAATTTAATTTAGCGTGGTGCGTCTCTGGCGATGAATCTACCATACCAGGGAGGATCGATGTAAAAAGATTTAGATCTTGATTTGCTGAATCCATTGTCCATAAATACTACAATAGGCATGTTAATTTTAGTATGGTGAAATCACAGGTTCATATGGGGTTGTTTAATTAAGTAGGTGATTTTTCGGTTCAAAAAAGAGGAAAGAATATTGGAATCTTGTAGTTGGCAGGAACAATTTAAGAAGGGTAACGATCTTGCCAATCGTGGAGATCATCTCGAGGCCATAAAATGTTTTGTAGTAACGGTCAAATATAATCCTGAACATGCCATGGCCTGGAACAATATAGGGGTGTCGAAACTTTGTTTGTCTAAACCAGAAGAGGCTGTCATAGCTTTTAAAAAGGCCTTGAGAATAGATTCAGAGTACCGAGACGCATTGCATAACAGGGCCCTAGCCTATTCTGATGTCGGTGAATTAGATTCAGCAATGGTTGATTTGAATCGAGCTATCTCACTAGATCCTGAACATTGGGCCTCATACAAACATCGGAGCATACTTAACCAGATGCTTGGGAATTCTGAACAAAGTTTCAAGGATTATATTAAATTTAAAGAGTTGGCTTACGGAAACTAGCCAGGTAGTAAAGGTTGGAATCGAGCGACGACACCACCAATACCTATAAAATAGATCGCAAATGGAGGTGGAAATGACAGAGTCACAAAATAGTCCTAGCCCAACAGTTTCTGTTGTGGGGGGAAGCACATCAGATTTTCCGCTTTTGCGGCAAGCAACAGAAATTTTAGATCAACTGTCCATTGAAAATGAGCTTCGCGTAGTTTCCGCTCATAGAACACCTGATTGGCTTTATGAATATGCCGAGACAGCGGAAAACCGTGGGATTAAAGTGATTATTGCCGGTGCGGGAGGGGCGGCTCATTTACCAGGCATGCTTGCGGCAAAAACCATCATTCCGGTCATAGGAGTACCAGTGCCGCTGGAGCATTTGAAGGGGATGGATTCTCTTCTATCAATTGTGCAAATGCCTAGAGGGGTTCCTGTTGCTACCGTGGCTATAGGAGGGGCAGAAAATGCAGCTATTCTGGCGGCAGAGATAATAGCTGTTTCCGATTCTCAAGTAAGAGATAAATTAAGGTCCTGGCGGAAAAATCTGACTGACACTGTCTTGAGAAATCCTGAAGCAAAGGATAACTAGGCAATGTCATCAGTTTCGCTAGTTCCGCCAGGTTCGACATTGGGGATGTTGGGCGGGGGTCAATTGGGAGGTTTTTTTACCGAAGCGGCCTTGAGAATGGGTTATAAAGTGGCTGTTTGGGATCCCGATCCGCTGGCTCCCGCCAAGCGGCATGCCACTCACTCAATTGATGCATCTTTTGATGATGAGGAACAAATAAAGATTTTTTCGAATATTGTGGATGCCATTTCTTTTGAATGGGAAAACGTTCCCAACCACCTCGTATCGAAATTGGAAAATGGTAATTTGGTTAAACCGGGAAGCAAAAGTTTGAAACTGGCTCAAAACAGGATTGAAGAAAAAACCTTCTTGTCCTCGAATACATTTCCTGTGACCTCTCACGAATTTGTATTAAATGTGGAAGAATTCAAGGCTATAAAGGTGCCTAAGCCTTGGATCGTGAAGACAGCTACTCTGGGCTATGATGGTCATGGCCAGTGGAAAGTTGAAAATGACAACCAAGAGAGTGAATTATTAAAGACAATCCACGGTGAATCTTGGGTTATTGAAGCGGTGGTCGATTATCGCCTTGAGATGTCTGTGATAGTTGTTTCGGATGGCAAGGGAGATTTGATTGCATACCCTCCAACGGAAAATACCCATGAGGGGGGAATATTACGGATGAGTATCTCTCCCCCAAGACTAACAAACGAGATACAAAACAGGGCTGTAGAGCTCGCGAAAGAAGTGATTGGAAGTTTAGGTGATGCGGGAGTGTTTTGTGTCGAGATGTTCCTAACCACAAAAGATGAAATACTTGTGAATGAGATAGCTCCCAGGCCACATAATTCAGGCCATCACACTATAGAGGCTTTCAGCATTTCACAATATGAGAGTCAGGTAAGAGCCTTGGTGGGTTTACCAGTTATAAAACCAGACTTTTTGAATGCTTCGGTTTTACTTAATATTCTGGGCGAAGAAGCGAATATCCTGAACGATTCTGATCATCAATTCAAATTGTATTCCGACAGTTCTGCAAGGTTATATATGTACGGTAAACAATCGGTACGCCCCAGAAGGAAAATGGGACATGTTATGTTTCTTGGAAATTCAGTAGCATCTCTCATTAGCAAGGCGGAAAATACTGTATTGGCACTTAAAGTTTGAGTGTTTTTCCCATTCTCACAACTATTTCAGATCCTTCACAGTAGAATACAGATTGCGGTTTTCGGTCAGAAAGAAATGAATATCTATCCCCGTAAAATTTTTCGAAGTCAAGTGTAATTGAGTAGTTGTCGACTTTTGAGACTGCCCATTTCGGATGCTCTACTTCGTATTCCACTGTCTTTTTGGAGTTTCTACCAGCGAATCCCCAATAATGTTCTGTTATGTACCCCTCCAAACTATCCTCGGTTGGCATTTTCTCTGGGTTAGACACAAATGCAGAAAATTTACTAGTTAAATCCGACTCTCTTATTTCGTAGCTGAGTGTTTTACTCGAATCTGGCACAGACTCGATAGAGCTATGCATTTCTTTGTTTTGGTAATTTTCCCCGTAAAGTAATCTAGCTATAGTGCTCACCAACCAACTTGGAACAATTTCTTTTATGAACACGACACCGTTTTTGCTCTTTTGATCCTCCGTTCCACGTACGTAGAATCTTAGATTGATTTCGTCAAAATTTCTCCAACCGAAAGTGGGGATTCCTAACACACGAGTGTCGGAAAAACGGAAAGCTACTAGGCTTAAGAATGTGCTGCCTTTCCAAGAATCTAGGCTTGTGCCGGCAGGTACTTGGGGGCTAAGCAAATTAGGGTCTACTTCGTAGTTAGCGAACAATAGATGATTCCATTTACCCCGAAGGAAAACTGGCCTTTTTTTTGTATTTGATTCACTCAAGGAACTTATGCGACTCCTCTGGTGAGGGCATGCGACAGGTATCTCTTCGCCCTAACCATACGTACCGTTTTTTTGCCATTGTGTCATAGGCAAGATTTCGGACGGATGACGGAATCAATTTAAGCAGCCTTGCCATCTTAAACAGCCCACCTAAAGCAACCAAAATTTCTATCACCGCATCCGACCTGGTAGATACTTTACCGGCATTGACTACTACTATGCTATCTAGGGCTTTAAGCTTGCATTCGCTATAGCCCTTCCTGAGTAATACATTTCTACCCGCGTTTGACTGGAGGGAAGTAAAGGTAAAAATATTCTTTCTGTCTCTTTTGATGAGAAAATCAACCCATGCATTACATAGAAGACAATACCCATCAAAACATATCAAAAAGCTGTCAGATTCCGCTTTTGGATTTTTCACTTTACTGAGCGGTCATTCCACCGTCTATGACTAATTCTGAACCGGTAACGAAAGAAGACTCATCAGATGCTAAATATATTATTCCGTTGGCAATTTCATCCGCCGTCCCAATCCTACCTAATGGAACCTTATTAAGTCTCAGGGCCAATGCATCTTCATTGGCGAACAAAGGCTTCGTGAGTGGAGTATCTGCATAGCCGGGATGAACAGAGTTCACCCTTATTCCGTCTTTTGCATACTGCATAGCTGTATTTTTTGCTAAAAGTCTCACTGCCCCTTTGGCAGCATGGTATGCAGTAGAACTCTGGCTACCAATCAGGCCATTTATGGAGGATAAGTGAATTATTGAACCTTGTCCTTGTTTGATCATTATTGGAATGACAGCCTGGGTACCTAAGAATGCTCCTTTTGCGTGCACATCCATTTGGGCGTCCCAGATATCTTCGGTGGTTTCTTCCACCCGCTCAACTGATGAGGTACCAGCACAGTTAACTAAAATGTCTAGTTGGTCAAAGGTATGTACTGTAAAGTCTACTGCTGCTTTCCAGTCTGAATCTTTCGTCACGTCCAATTTTATAAATTCAACCTGACCCTTTCCCTCTTTTATTTGGTCTACGGTTTTCTGTCCGTTGGCTGTATCTATGTCAGCAATCACCACTTTTGCCCCTTCCCGTACAAATTTCCACGCGCAGGCTCCACCAAATCCCATTAACTCATTTTTCACACCATTGGCTCCACCACTTATTAGTGCAACCTTGTTTTTTAGTCGCATATTATTTTTCCCCTTCAGCTTACTTTTGCATAGGTTGATTCTTATTACGAACTAATCATTCAAAGCATAAATGTGGCGCTAGGAAATTCGATATATTATTGGCCATAATTGAATAGCCTTCATTATTTGGATGTAGTTTGTCAGGTAGCAAAGTCTCATATTGTTTATCGAATACAGCCAAACCATCTATATAGTGGATATTCACATCTCCCAAACTTTTCAAAATATCAACAGAGTTTTTTATTTCACTTCTCATCATTTGAAGGGTCATGCCTACCTCGTTAGGATTTTCTTCTCGATCTGGCGAATATATCGGGGACATTACTATGATAGGAATATCCATATGTTTTTCACGCAAAATTTGAACGAAGCCCAGAATACCTGGTTGAAATGTACGTTCATTCAATGAAGATGCCCCATATATGTTTATACCTAGGCAAAGGGAGATTATATCTGAGGGAAGATCGCGGATTGTAAGGGCAACCATAGGGTCTAAATGGCATTGTCCGCCATATCCCATACAGGTTAAATCCAGGTTGTTTTTTCGAGCGACTAATGCCGGCCAGGTCTGACTAGGAGAATCAGCGTCTCTGCATTGGGTAATTGAACTCCCATATGTGATCCATTTTCTATTTTGCTGATTTTCGGATTTGGTTAAAATGGATTCGTCATCTATCACAAATTTTTTAATCCTAAATTCCCCGTGCTGGGGCAACCAAATTTGTAAAGCGTTATTGGTAGGGTCGAAATTTTCCAACAGCAGAAAGTCTAAGTTTGCAGTTTCTATTGTTGAATGTAGTACTCCATTGCAAAATACATCGATAGGGCTTCTATCAGCCACAGGATCGCAAAATATTTCAAGATATGGGGTATTGCTTACAAATTCAAGGCAAACTCCGGCTGGCATGGCGGCACGTTCTACAAGCTGCCATGCGAATAGATCCTTCTGAGTGTACGGTATTCTCCACGGCATAACTCCGTCATCGGTGACTTCTTTTGAAACCGTACCTTTCCACTTTAATCTGGCGTCATCTGGACTTATGCTCTGTCCCATTTATGGCTCCTAGCGTTCAATTCATATTCTCAGATCGGGGGCATTTATTGGTGCAAGGGTATATATTTGCCGGTTCTATTTCCAGATATTCGTACCAATTTACAGATGATAACCACAAAAAGACCCTATCTCACCAGAATTTTCAGTCGCTTTAAATTAAGAAATTACCGGTACCTTTGGACCCCTGATTGTTTACAAGTCTGGGCGGAATACTCGTGGACTGCTTATTAGGTATTTTACTTGTGACAGCTTGTCTGTTTATATGGCCTGAGACGTATTGGATGCTAGGTAGACTAAGGAATATAAGGAGAAGTGGGGGGGCCCAATTGGGTATCTAGCATGTCCTGTGCCATGTCGACGAAATCACACAATAGAGGCCTTGTATCTCTAGGGTCTATTATGTCAATGCCGTGTGAACTGCTTTCTCCTCCGGTGTCCTCAGCGGTTCTGAATGGAGATGCCATCGCTTGAAGGCGT
The DNA here is from genome assembly GCA_002435305.1 of Dehalococcoidia bacterium UBA6495. Classification (GTDB taxonomy): domain Bacteria; phylum Chloroflexota; class Dehalococcoidia; order Lucifugimonadales; family UBA826; genus UBA11996. The sequence goes on along the minus strand of DJMH01000040.1, from coordinate 21,747 downwards.
GCTTCAATATCCAGTCTCCTTTGTTCGGGGTTCTCCGCGGCAGCTATTTCTCTTCGATACGCGGCGGATACTCCTCCCTCAATATGCATTGACCCCCATTTTGCGGAAGGCCATGCATATCTGTGATACATTCCTGACGGGCGATGGTTTGTCTGCCCCGCGACACCGTATGCTTGTCTTATATAAAAGCTTATCCATGGTGTCTGGCTTCGAGCATTTGCAATTACTAGTCTTGCCCCAGCCCTAACTATCCCTTGATTTTGGGCATCGAGTCCCACCATGAAACCTGGTTCATCCACGAACGAAACGATTGGCAAATGAAATGTTTCGCAGAGGCCTACCAATCTTATAGTTTTTTCCCCAGAGGCGACATTAGTTGAGCCACCTAACTGATTTGGGTTGTTCATTAATACTCCGACTGGGTATCCATTCACTCTTGCTAAACCGGTTATTTTGGATTGACCGTAAAACGGTGCGATCTCAAAAAATGAATCGTGGTCCATTACATATTCCAATATCTTATAGGGGTCATATTTTCTTTTACTTCTTCGAGGAATAATTGACAGAAGTTCATCTTCCTTCCTAAGTGGATCATCGTGAGTGTCTACACGCCCTGGTTTTTTCCAAACACTAGATGGCATATAGCTGAGAAACTGACGGATCATTTTGAAGGCTTCTTCTTCTGATTCTGCCAGGTTGTCGATTACTCCGGTCTTGAAAACTTGACTGTTGTGATCTCCTAGATCTTCTTTAGTGACGTCATAGCCCAAAGCCGCCTTAACCACAGGAGGTCCGCCTGCGAAAACTTGACTGGTATCCTTGACCATGACGCTGAAATGGCAAAGACATGCTTCAATTGCAGGTAATCCCGCCACCGATCCCAATACAGCAGAAACGACAGGTACTTCATTTAATAAATCAACGGCTTTAGAAGTCCCACCTCCGTCTGGTAAATATGTCCTCCCGATTTGCTCAAATGTTCTTACGCTGCCACCTACCGCATCAAGTAAACGAACTAACGGGATACGCCATTGCAGGGCGTATTTCAATGAACTTGGTTGACTGCCAGTGCCTCTCTCTCCTGCCCCGCCACGAACAGTGAAGTCGCCACCATCTAGCATCACTCGCATGCCACCGAGATGTGCTGTACCTATCACTCTAGGGTAAGGCGTGAAATCTAATAATTCGTTGTTTTCGTATCGAGCACTGCCTGCTAGTGCCGATAATTCTTTAAACGTTCCGGGATCAGATATGGCTTCTACGCGTTCTCGGACAGTTAGTTTGCCGTTAGAATGTTGCCGATCTATTCCTTCTTGACCACCCATTCCCTGGGCCATTTCCAGTCTTTTGTTGAGCTCATTTATCTCGTCTTGCCAAACCATATTCGGATGATCCTTACGATGCTACAGATTCGCAAACTTTATAGGGGTTTTTAAAACCATACAACTTGTCACACCATCATTGTTAAAATAGAGGACCTATTATTCATTCGGTCGTATGTTTAGAATTGATTGTCGAGTTACTGCAAAGGCTCGCAGTAATACAATGGATTAACGGTGATAACTAATGAGAATAGAATCCGATTTAAAGCTTGATTACAAGGATGTTTTATTGAAACCGAAACGTTCCAAGCTAACATCCAGAAAAGATGTTGATATGGAACGAGAGTTTAAGTTTTTAAATTCGGGTAAAGAATTTACAGGTATTCCAATTATCGCTTCCAGTATGGACGGTGTTGGTACCTTTTCGATGGCCAAAATTCTCCAGAATTACAAAATGTTGACCGTCCTAAGAAAACATTACGAGCCAGAGGACTGGGATAATGCTGTTGCCAGTGGGCTAGACCTGAATTACGTATCCATTTGTACTGGAACCAACAGAATTTGGGATGAGGATGCTCCCGAATTTTTAACTCTCAAGGTTGTCCTTGAAAAATACCCGGAAATCCCGTTTATAACTATCGATGTAGCTAATGGATATCACGAAAATTTTGTGGATTTTGTGGCCCAAATGAGGGAGGATTTTCCAGAACAGACCATAATAGCAGGAAACGTAATTACTGCGGAAATGACTGAAGAGCTTATCTTGCGGGGCGCTGATATAGTCAAATGTGGAATAGGGCCGGGTTCTGTATGTACTACACGATTAATGACCGGCGTGGGAATTCCTCAACTCTCTGGAATTATTGAATGTGCGGATGCCGCTCATGGTGTTGGCGGCCAGGTAATTGCAGATGGTGGTTGTGTATACCCGGGAGATGTCGCTAAGGCTTTCGGGGCCGGGGCCGATTTTGTTATGTTGGGAGGTATGTTGGCAGGCCATGAAGAATCTGAGATTGCTATTTTAGACGGCAAGATGGAGTTTTACGGAATGGGTTCTGATAGGGCCATGGAGATTCATGGAGCACGAAAAGATGGATACCGTGGCGCAGAAGGAAAGGAAATCAAAATTCCTTATAAGGGGAAGGTTGAGGATACGATGACAGAAATTATTGGAGGAGTTCGATCAGCATGTACCTATATTGGGGCCACAAAAATTAAGGACATGCCGAAATGCGCCACCTTTGTACAGGTCCTTCAACAGGAAAACCAGGTGTTTAACCTTTTCGAGTAATTTCATGTCTGGTCTAGCACCGCTGGAATTCTCGGCTAGAAACTATCAACTGAAATATTTCAATAATCAGATCAGATGATACCCCTTGGGAGGCGTTTGATTCCCCCAAACCCGCAGAGGCTACTTCTTCAAGTTTTTGATATGTATCTGGCTCAATCTCCACACCTCCAAGTACTTCCAAACAGGCGTTTACAAGCTCGATAGGTTGTTTATATTCGCCATTCACCCTACTTATCAGGTTTTTGACACCAGGTTTGGAATCATCCCCTATATGGCTGGTAGCGAAATTGACTCTGTCTACCAATGATCCGCTTGTGATCCATTCTTCTCCAGTATGCCAACCTTCCACTGACGGTGGATCTAACAGTTTCTGGCCCATGTAACCTGACTCTTCCATGACAGTATATATGCCAGTTTCACCACCTTCGGGTACTTGGTATTCTCCGGTGTTTCTCAGAGTTCCAATGATTAGTTCGGCGGGGCTTTTAACTCTTTTAAATCTAGAGTTTTTGAAGAAATCAGAATTAAACAGAACTCGCATGATTGACCTAATGTCGTGGTCATATTCCATGTATGCATTGGCAAGAACATCTACAGCCTCAGGATCCTTTGGAGGGGTACTAGACCATTGCGGAACCGGAACTTCGTCGGCAACGAAAAAATTATACAAATGTCTAGCTATAAAATTTGCTGTTGCCTGCTGCCTGCATATGACCCCCACTACCCCATCACCGTTGAAGTTTGAATTTTCCCCTAAGAATTTTTTCTTACCCGAATCGTGATCAGAATCCCTATATTCGTGGTGCCATAGGATGCGTCCATAGGGCCATATGGAGTCCTTGACCGCCATCATAGACAGATATTCCCCATTTTTTACTGTCCACCCGGTAAAAGCTCGAGCACATTCTTTAATGTCCTCCTCTGTGTAGTTTCCTACTCCCATAGAGAAAAGCTCTAAGATTTCCCTACCATAATTTTCATTAATGGAGTCTTTGTGATTGGTATGATTGTCAAGCCATATGAGCATTGCAGGATCTCTAGATAACTCTATGAGGAGATCGTCATATTTACCGAGTCCATGTCTCCTAAACATATCAACCTGATTGGTCAATGATCCTATATTGTTTAGTTTATTTTCTGCTGTTGCGAACACGCCATGCCAAAACAGAGCAATTTTTTCAACAAACGGATTGTCGGTCGAAATCATTCGATATGCCCAATATGCCGCGTTGTGGCCTTGCATCGTGTGTAGATCTACATGTCTTCTGAAAATGAGATGATCGGATATATGGGATGAATCAACCTTATTTATAAGTTCTTCAACCAGTTGTTCATACTCGATGTCACAGTAACTGTCTAATTCTCCAGGAGTCGCTCCAAATCCGGCCCTTCTTGACAAATGTGCTGCTAACGCTCTGTTGGTTAATTCCATTATTTACCTCTAATGGTTTCTGTATATGAACCTATTGGGTTTTAACTATTGCTGGTAGATTTGTATTCTATGCCTGCTGTGTTCAGTCACATAAAGTCTGTCATCCGAATCTATTTTTACAGAAACAGGTCCCCAAAAATTAGGTTCTGACTGAGAAGCCTTATGGTACGGGGATTGAAGATGGCTTGGGAGTTCCTTGACAAGCAAATCAGATTCTTTTCTTAGTTCATATTCATCTAGATTAACTTCGAGCCATTCTTCGGCCCATTTGGAGAGGGTGGCCTCGCCTTCTAACATCTGATGGAATTCCCCATTAGGATTTAGAACCTGTACTCTTTCATTGCCCCAATCGGCCACGTGGATGAATCCTTTACTATCGACTGCAACAGAGCTCGGTTTGTTAAGCTGACCGTCGCCAAATCCAGACTCTCCGTAGGAAGCTATAAATTCGCCATCTTCAGTAAATTTTTGAATTCGGTCGTTACCCCAATCTGCAACATATAAATTTTGAAAACGGTCTATTGTAATTCCCCACGGTAAATTGAACTCTCCATTTCCATCTCCGGGCACGCCCCATGATGAAATAAACTGACCATTTTCCGTGAATTTACTGATTTTACCTGCATACTGCTCCACTATGTACACAGAATCGTCAGATCCGTGAGTAATGCCGCTAGGGCCTTCAAATTTTCGCGGCCCTTTGGAATTGTCAGTCCATTTGGTTATGTATTGGCCTTGGCTATCAAATATCTTTATATCATTGAGGGATTCGTCGGTGACATATAGCATGTCTTTGCTGTTGAAAGACATACATACAGGGATGACAAATTGACTGTCCCCTTTGCCGGGTCCGGTTGCAAATTCCCCTAGCCAATCTTCGTCATAGGTGCAAATTTGGATTCTGATGCCGGCTGAATTATGACCTCCCATACGGTTGAGGACAAAGATTCGATTATCTTGGCTAAATGCAATGTCGTAGGGGTAGTTGAATCCGCGACCGATGGGTTGGTTTGAATTAAATCCTATGGTTCTCAAATACTTCATTATGTTGCCGTCAACCGATCACAATTTGGGTATCGTCACGAATAATAACATTCCGCAACCGTAATTGAAGATATTAAGGCATAGTTCCTCATGTTTTATTACATATTGCGATTTGTCAGAGCCCTATATTAATAATAGTATGTGCGCTGTTCTGAGTAGATTAGTCGTATAAAACAAGGAGGCGAAAGATAGTGAAAGCCGTTGTTTATAAAAAACCGTTTGAGGTAGCTGTAGAGACTGTGGATGATCCCAAGATTAAGCACCCGAATGATGTGATTGTTAAAATTACATCAAGTTGCATTTGTGGCTCGGACCTGCATATGTATGAGGGTCGTACAGCCGCGGAGCCCGGAATCGTGTTTGGCCACGAAAACATGGGAGTTATTCAGGAAATAGGTAACGCAGTCAAAAATTTATCTGTCGGTGATAGGGTTGTAATGCCGTTCAACGTTGCTTGTGGATTTTGTAAAAACTGTCAACGAGGATTCACAGGGTTTTGCACAACAGTAAACCCTGGATTTGCCGGCGGTGCATATGGGTATGTTGCGATGGGCCCCTGGGTGGGAGGACAGGCTGAATATATGCAAGTACCTTTTGCTGATTTCAATTGCTTGCCACTTCCCAAAGGAGATGAATTCGAGGCGGACTTCTCATTGCTTGCTGACATATTCCCTACTGGGTACCACGGGGCAGAACTTGCAGATGTCAGCCCGGGGGAAAGTGTAGCCGTCTTTGGTGCCGGGCCAGTAGGGCTAATGGCTGCTTATAGTTCTGTAATAAGAGGTGCCGCTGAAGTTTATTGTATAGACCATGTTCAGGAGAGATTAGACAAAGCTGCCAGCGTGGGGGCTATTCCCATTAACTTTGATGAAGGAAATCCTGTCGAACAGATAAGAGATATAAGGAACGACACAGGAGTGGATAAAGGCATTGACGCTGTTGGCTACCAAGCAGCTGCCCAAGGCTCATCAGCTGCCGGTGGAGAGCAGGAGGAGATTCCGAATGTGGTGCTGAATCAAATGATAGATGTGGTTAAACCTACAGGGATGATGGGTATACCAGGATTATATGTGCCGTCAGATCCGGGTGGAGTAGACGAATCCGCCAAATCAGGAGCATTGTTGCTGAATTTTGGAAAATTGTTTGAAAAGGGTTTGCGCCTAGGAACGGGCCAATGTAACGTTAAGAAATATAATGCCTACCTGAGGGATTTAATCATCGCTGGGAAAGCAAACCCCGGGTTTGTCGTCTCGCATGAAGTTTCCATTGACGAGGCTCCCGACGCTTACCAAAAATTCGATCAAAGAGTGGATGGATATACCAAAGTAATACTTCATCCCTAACCCAGGATAAGGGCTGAGGATAAAGTCTTAGCCCTTATTAAAAGACGGAGAGGTGTTCGTGAATATTCCACATTATGATTGGATTGATAATTGGGGTGCCCGGGATCAAACGGTCAAATCATTATCTGGATGGGCACATCCAGGAATGGCCACACTATCTGATGGGCAGATAGTTTCGTGTGACAGTGGTACTTCTGAAATACTTATTTACACCCAAGAAGGACGGGTTACTGAATCTTGGATAGGAAGTTTCACGGATGCCCATGGAATAACGGCCGTAAACGACGAGGGAATGGACAATTTATGGATTGCAGATAATGGTTCCAAGAGATTACCAGAGTTTTCCTATGAATATCCTCCCGGTGCAGAAGCTCAATCTGGAATGGTTTTTAAATGTGATCTGAAAGGTGATCGAATAATGGACCTGGCTGCGCCGGATCATAATGACTATGAACGAAGTAGGTATGCTCCAACTTCCATTGCAGTGGACGAGATGCGCTTCGGAGGCTTAGGAGAAATATGGGTGGCTGATGGATACGGGGCTAGCCTTGTCCACAAATATACTTCAGGCGGGGAATATATTCTTTCCATTGACGGGTCCAGTGGTGCGGGACATTTCAGTTGCCCGCACGGCATAGTGATAGACCGCCGGAAGGAGGTGCCGGAACTTTATGTCGCCGACAGGGCAAATGGGCGGGTTCAGGTATTTGATTTAAATGGTGGGTATTTGAGAACTTTTGGGGAAGATTTTTTTACCACACCAAGTGAATTTGCAATTACTGGCGATTTAATGATAGTGGCTGAACTTGAAGCTAGACTCACTATGGTAGATATGAATGACCAATTGGTTTGTTACCTGTTTCCAGACGACGAGGCCGCCGAATGTGAAGGATGGCCTAACGAACTTGCTGAATCAGGTTCCCCACAAAGACCTTCTAGGTTGGATATCGGCAAATTTAATAGCCCTCACGGGATTACTGTAGATGAGAAGGGAAATATATATGTTGCAGAATGGTTGATTGGCGGCAGGTTCACTAAATTAGTTTTGAAATAAATAGACGTTCAGTTGAGATGCAGGATCTTTAATTTAACTCAGATAGGACGGTGGAGGTAGCCAAAGTGCAGATAGGAAACTCAAGTCACAATTATTTCTGGCATGAAAAATGGGTCGAGGCCCCGGGGGCCGATAGCGTGAAGGATGGCTGGGCCCATCATGGCATAGTGGTAAGCCCTAAAACTGGAAATGTCATAACTTTCCACCAGGCAGAACCCAAAGTTTTAACCTTTAACGAAGATGGAGAGCTAGTTAATTCGTGGGAAGTGAATGTTGAGAACGCCCATGGCATGACCCTCGTTCAGGAGGGCAATGATGAGTTCTTATGGCTCGCCGATAATTTATCTGCCCAGGTGGTGAAGGTATCTGTTGACGGTGAGGCGGTGATGTCAATCGCAAGACCCGATATCGAAAGGTATAACGCGGGTGGAAAATATTCACCCACCGATGTTGCAATAAATGAAGAAAGAAATGGCGGTGACGGAACTATCATAGTGGCCGATGGTTATGGTTCAAGCCTTGTGCATTTTTATAGTAAATCGGGTGAATATGTTATGACCATAGATGGAAGCTATGGTGAAGGAGGAAGGTTTGCGACTCCTCACGGCATATGGGTAGATACAAGAAAATCGGAGACCGAACTCTATATAGCCGATAGAAGTAATGGACAGATACAGGTGTATTCTATTCGAGGTCAATTCCTACGAGCATTTGGGGCCGGGGCTGGGGCTGATTGGCTTCACAGCCCTAGCGGTTTTGCTGCTTGGGGCGATCTGCTTATAGTGGCAGAGTTACGGGGGTCACGTATAACACTATTAGATTTGGAAGATGAACCGGTAGCCTACCTTGGAGAAAATACGGGGGCATTCAAATTCAATGAGGGTTGGCCAAACGTGCCTCACAGCACATTGGTTCCGGGAAAATTCAATAGCCCTCACGGGATAGCTTCGGACGGTGAAGGCAATATATTTGTAGCTGAATGGTTGATTGGTGGAAGAATAAACAAGTTGACGAGATCATAAATGTCTACGCTGTATGGATCAGGAGATGCCGTTTGTAGATGGCATAACCAGGTTCAAAGCCATCACACACAATCTATAGCTGCTCAACAGCATTTTGATCCAAGCCAGGATTTTTGGGAGGGTGTGGCAGAGCAATTTAGAGATGATCCGTTTCGCAGGGGTGATCCTTTACTAGATAAACTGGAGCAGGAATTCCTGGATTGTAGGACTCTGGTTGATATCGGAGGGGGGGCTGGTAGATTAGCGTTGCCGCTGGCGTTATCTAGGAAAAAAGTGACAGTTGCTGATTCATCAAAAAGTATGCTGGAAGAGCTGAGAAAAAGTTGTGATGAGGCAAATATTCAGAACGTTGAACCTGTCTTTACTCTCTGGGAAGAAGCCGTTGTACAAGTTCACGAAGGTGCTCTGTGCTCCCATGTCACATATGGAATAGAGGACATAGAAAAATTCTTGATAAATGCTAACCGGTATGCCAGTAAACATGTCGTTATTGTCGCTTTTATGAAGTCTCCGCAAGCGCATCTTGGAATCCTGTGGGAAGCTGTCCATGGAGAGAAAAGAGTTCATTTACCAGGAGTTCCTGAACTAATGGATGTTTTATGGCAGATGGGTCTCACCCCTGAACTGAGTGTCCTGGATCATTTGGGTCCCCATGTATATAAATCTGATGAAGATGCCTTGCATGATCTTCGAAAGCGACTTTATGTAAACCAAGGAACAGAAAAAGATGAAAAGCTAATCACGGCTCTTCAGACGAATCTAAAATCCACTAAAGAAGGGTTGGAATTGGCTAATTCCGACGGTAGGATTTCCTGCATTATGAGTTGGGATAACTAAATTAAGCCTTCGGCTCTGACGTCAGTTAGAGCGTTTCCGAAGGCCTCTGCGGTTTTGGCTATGTCTTCTTCGGTATGAAATGCACTCATGATGAATCTGGTACCCGAATGGACCCCATTATTTAAAAGTGCAAGATTTAATTGCGCATTCCTGACAGAGTTTGTCGTTTTCCCCATATCTTCTTTAGATAATATGCATATCTCATGATCACAGTCATGGTCAGTCCCCAATCTAATGTGGATCAATGAATTCACACCACTAACACATCCGGGAATTTCTTGTTTAGACAAGACTTCGTTAAGACTTCTTTTGAGGAGATTTCCCATGCTGATTGCTTTTTCGTTTATTGGGTCTCTTTTTAGTATTTCCAAAGCTTTAATACCTGAAGATGCAGAGAGTGGATTGGCGTTAAAGGTCCCATTATGGGCGATTCTTCTGTTTTTGTTAAAATCGGGATCATCTCTTGGTTCTATCATATTTATTATTTCGGCTTTTCCACACACAGCGCCACCCGGAAGTCCTCCCCCTAGTATTTTTGCCAATGTGGTCAAATCAGGAGTTACACCATAATAGCCTTGAGCACCACCGTCAGATATTCTGAAACCTGTCACCACTTCATCAAAAATTAGCACTACATCAAATTTAGTGGTGACCTCCCGTAGCTCCTCTAGAAATGCTGGCACTATGGGTTTCAGCCCCATATGAGCTCCGGTCGGCTCTAAAATAATGGCAGCGACATCATCATTATTCTGTAAGGTTTGTTCTATAAGCGAAATGTCATTTGGAGGCAGTATTATCACTGTATCGAGAGCTTCTTTCGGTATACCTCCGATACCATCAGCGTCGGCAGATAAATAATCACTCCAGCCATGAAAATGATCCTCAAATTTTATTATTTTGGATTTGTTGGTGTAGGCTCTTGCCATCCTAATTGCCATCATGTCCGCTTCGGTCCCAGAGCTGTGGAATCGGACCTTTTCGGCGCTTGGGATCATCTCTCGAACAAGTTCCCCCCAACGGATTTCAAGATCGGTGGAGCCACTCAAATGAGTCCCTTTTGCCATTTGCTCCTGGACCGCTTTCACAATTTCGGGGTGCGAATGTCCCAGTATAAGAGAGCCGTGGCCGCTCCAAAAATCTATCACCTCATTTCCATCAACGTCATACTTGTGAGGGCCCATAGCATGAGTGTAATAAAGCTGAAATGGATTCTGTCTGCGGGCATCGTGTGTGACACCATTAGGAAACACATGTTTTGCTTTTTCATGCCTTTGGGCAGACCCGGGATGGGCTGCTATATATTTTTGTTCAATAAGTGTTGCCATTCTGGTTAGCTCCCGTATACTTTTTGAGTTATTCCTGTGTCGGAGGACTTCTGGATCGCATCTAAAAGTTTGTGTCTGGTTAGTGCTGTAGAAAAGTTCGGTTCAACTTCTGTATTAGTTTTAATGCCCTTGGCGAAACGGTCCCATAGTTGGGCAATATTGAAAGGGGCTCCACTAGGTACAGAACTGGGAACTTTAGTGTAGGTTTCAGGTACTTCAAGTTCGACTAAATCAGTTCCATTTGGTTGCCCACCCCAAAGTTTAGATGAACCTGTCGAGGGTGCATCATTGCTTGTTACGACAAGTGTTCCTTCACTGCCATAAATTTCAAATCGGTAACCGGAACCATGGTATGGGATAGCACTTACATGAGCCGAGACAGCAGTACCACTTTCCAAAATTCCAGTGATCATTATCGTGTCCGGAGAGCTCACTTGAACCATGCGGTTAGTTTCTTGTTCATGCCATTGCGGAACCTTCGTTGAAACATTTCCCGACACGCTGGCGAATTCGCCAAGGCACATGCAAAGAGCATCGATCGAGTGGCCAAACGGTATTGTTAGAGTAGTTGCTCCTAATTCCACATCTTTTTGCCACGTACGACCTGGGGGCCTGGATAGTACCCCAGAACTAAACTGCCGCAGGTTAGCCGATAGAACCTCCCCGATATATTTCTCATTTATTAGGTCTCTAAGGTATAGAAAAACTGGCGCTGCACGGGATTGCAGGCCCACCATGGTCAAAAGGCCTTTTTCTTTGGCTAGATGGGTCATTTCTTCTGCCTCTTTCGAATTTGCCCCTAGAGGCCATTCGGTATAAATATTCTTGCCTGCTTTCAAAACGTCCATTGCAAGGTCGTAATGTTTCGGAACTCTAACTACTACAGCCACAACGTCCAAATCAGTTTTATCTAACATCTCCTTGTGGTTATTAAATGCCAGCGGCACCCCGTAGGCATCCGCTGATTCTTTGGCCGTTTCCTCCCGAGACGTGCATACGGCAGAAAATTCTATCTCTGGCATTTCAGCTATTGCCGGAGCATGGGATCTGGGCGTCCAACCATATCCAACATTAGCTCCGATGATCCCTACTCGAATTTTTCTTCCGCCCATAACTGGTTATCCTTTTTCAGATTTTGTTTGGGTGGCGATTATATCGGTAGTATCCATAAGTAACCAGTCTTTGTTGAGTATATAGGTGTTGGTACCAACAGGCATGAATGTATTCTATAATCATGAAATTCTGTGGCTGTTTTGTATTATCGGAGATTTGATTTATATGACATCTAAAATCCGTATGAAAATTACTGATGTTAAATTGATTCAGCTTAAAGAGCTTGAAGCTGTAGGAAGTATCGAACCTGCCTGGAACAAAGGTGGGCTGATGCGTTTTAGTAAGGGTGGTGGATCTTTTACGGAAGTACACACGGACGAGGGAATTGTAGGTATTGGACCTGGAATGGATCCCTCGATAATCGAGTCTGTGAAGAATGTAGTTGTGGGTGAAGATCCTTTTGAAATCGAGCAAATTGCTCAAAGACTCAAATATTATGTCCATACACTTCCCTACCGAGGCGCTGCCGGAGTTGATGTGGCAATTTGGGACGTTATTGGCAAGGCAAGTGGCCAACCCTTGTACAAGCTTTGGGGAGGATCAAAGGATCGTATGATGCCCTATGCCAGTATGATTTTGCTATCCACTCCGGAGGAGCGAGCGGAGCTGGCTGGCTCATTGAGCGAAGAAGGCTGGAAGGCAATAAAACTTAGATTGCATCACGAGACTATCGAGGAGGATATTCGCACTGTCGAGCTTGTCCGCGATGCAGTCAAAGATTCCATGCAGATCATGGTAGACGCTAACCAGGCGCAGTCGGTTGGTAAATGGCAACCTGGTGTAATTTGGGATTTCCGCCGAGCTTTTGAAACTGCCACCCTGCTGGGAGAATTGGGTGTTTATTGGCTAGAAGAACCATTGCAAAGACATTCTTTTGATGACCTCGCAAGACTAAATGGTTCAGTTGCGATACCTATAGCTGGGGGTGAGAACAATAGAGGCATACATGAATTTAAAGCAATGCTGGAAAACAATGTTTACGATGTATTACAGCCAGAAAGTATGGTTTTAGACGGGATTACAGAGGTACGAAAAATAGGGGTTCTATCAGAGCTCTACGGAAAAGAAATCGTTCCACATCACGGAGGAGGAGATATCGGGGTTATAGCCCATCTTCATCTGGTGGCCTCGTGGCCTAACGCCCCGTATCTCGAATTATTAAATGATCCGCCCATAGGCAGTTATGCACATAAATTCTCAATATTCAAAAACCCGCCACTTGTCGAGAAAGGGTGGATTTCCTTGCCGGATTCCCCAGGTCTAGGTATCGAAATAGACCCTGCCTACATAAAATAGTGTTGGTGAATGAAAAACCTGTCGACTCAATCTCTGATGGCTCTTTGACTTGGGTTCAGTGGGTACAACTGCTGGTGGTAGCATCTGGGGTGTTTTTGAGCTCCCTCGACGTTAGCGTAAATGTTGCTTTACCCAGAATATCTGATTATTTTTATTCCTCCCCTACCACCACATATTTGATGATAATTTTTTATTTGGGTACGACAGTGGGGTTGCAACTTACTATGGGGAGAGCAGGAGACGTTTTTGGACTTCGAAAGATCTTTATTCTGGGATTGGTAACTTATTCCTTGGCAATGCTTGCAATAGGATTTTCTCCAAGCATTCAATCGGTTGTGGGATTTAGAGTGCTTCAGGCAGTAGGTAATTCGGCCCTTTTGGCGATAGCCCCTGCACTTGCTACATCCCTGTTCCCTTCGCGCATACGTGGCCGAGCATTGGGTGTAATGACCGGTGTCGGGAGTGTGGGAATGATAGTAGGAACTTTATATGCGGGCGTTGCCTTGGAATATATGTCCTGGCGCTGGATATTTTTCGGCAGGATACCTATTTGCCTTCTAGCTATTTTGGGTTCCGTCACTGTCATTCGAGGAGTCGGCAATCAGAACAAAAATAGCAGTGCGGTCACTAGCCTTGATTGGATCGGCGGAGTACTTGCTTTCATGTGTTTGATCGGGTTTATTGCAGCTATGAACATTGCTACGGCAGTAGGCTGGCTCCGTGCAGAAACATTTGTGAGTTTAGGAATATCTATTTTTGCAGGAACTTTTTTCATCAGGCGCCAGTCGATCATTCCTGACCCATTGGTCAAGTTGGGAATAATGAAAGATTTGGTTGTCGCCGGTGCGTTTGGCTCTAATTTATTTCTTTATATGGGTTCCTTCGTCAACTTATTTATACTCCCTTATTTTGTTGGAGAGATAATCGGGGCCTCATCTTTCGTTTTAGGAATCTTTCTTTTATTGAATGCTGTTTCAGTATCATTATTTTCTCCTGTTGGAGGTTATTTATCTGATAGGTTTGGGCCTGGATTTATCACAGTTTTGGGTTTGCTGATCGTGTTGTTGGCGCTTATTTCATATACTGTTTTAACTGCCGATTCTAGCCTTCGGCAGATAGCCGTCAGAATGGTATTTGTAGGGATGGGTATGGGCCTTTTCCAGAGCTCTAATTTGAGCCTGATGATGGGGAAAATGGAATTGTCCGATTTGGGTTCAGGCGGTGCTGTTTCATCGATGTCTAGGGGCCTTGGTAGCGTAACTGCCGTCACACTTTTGGGTTGGACCTTTACATCTATTTATGATTGGAAATCCCCAGCAGTGGATATTCTACAAGCAGGCTCATCTCCTGACTCTGTAGCCTCTTTTATGTATGCGTTCCAAGTTTCATACATAGCAGGATCTGCAATTGTGTTGATCGGGCTCGTTTCATCTGCAGCTGCCTGGATTGGTTTAAAAAGATCAGAGAACTCCTTCGTGATTTAGTCTATAATCGTCGAAAATTCAAAGGTCTGGGCGATTATGAAAATTGCGAGGTTCATGTTTGGATCGGAGGAAATTTGGGGGGTTATTTCGGATTATTAAACCAGTCATCTGATGGCAAATTTATTACAACTAGCGTTTAGAAAGGAGGGTTATTGATGGACACTTTCCAGGAACCCTCTGCGCTTGCTCATCTTTCTGTACTCGATCTCACAGGGCCAGAAGGAAATTTGTGTGGGAAGATTCTTGCAGATCTTGGAGCTGATGTCACAAAAATTGAGCCACCTGGTGGAGATAAAAGCAGAAAAATGGGGCCATTCGCATCGGGAGTTAACCGGCCTGATTTCAGTTTATATTTTGCCAATTACAACGCGAACAAATATAGCATTATGTTGGATCTTGAGTCGGTGGAGGGAGCCAACAGATTTATTGAACTATCAGAGAGTGTAGACGTAGTCATTGAAAATTTTAGACCTGGCTATATGAATCAAATGGGGATTGGGTTTGAGAAATTGTCTTTGAACAACCCTGGAATTGTGATGGCATCGATCAGCCCCTATGGCCAAACTGGTCCCTATAGTGGCTTTATCGGGGTTGAGTTGATTGTTCAGGCAATGGGAGGTGTTATGTATTGCCAGGGAGATGAATTGAAGCCTCCTTGCGCAGCGCCTTGTGAACAAATATCACAACTGACATCGTTTCACACCGCAACAGGGGTATTGGCTGCAATAAACCATCGAAACCTCACCGGGAAAGGGCAATGTATTGACGTTTCGATGTATGAAATCGCGGCCCAACTTTTATTCAATATAACCAGGTACACATATGACGGCGACATCGCCCGAAGGATGGGGTCCACTCCAATTATTGCGCCGAACGGACACTACGCATGCTCAGATGGATATATATCGTTGGCTGTTCTTGAAAACAGACATTGGGAAGAGTTGGTGCGATGGATGGATAATGAGACCCTAGCTGACCCGACTTGGAATGACATGAATTTCCGGCGGTCTCAACCTGAAGTTATTGATATTTTTGTCAGGGATTTCATATCTGGATTTTCAGTAGAAGATTTTTTGGAGCAAGCATATTCCCGCCATTTGGCTGTAAGCAGGGTGAACGAAATTTCGGACCTAGCTCAGAGTTCACAACTGAAGGAAAGGAATTATTTCCGTGAAATTATTGATCCGGAAATCGGAACCCATTTAGTCCCTGGCCCTCCATATCGTTTTGGTTTAACACCGAGTGCTTCGGAGAGACCAACACCTCGCTTAGGGGAGCATCAAGAACGTGTGATTGGGAAAACGAGAACCGACAGACTGAATTTGAAGGAAGCAAATGATGGTCGAACCGGTAATCTTACTCTCCCCTTGCAAGGGATCAGGGTATTGGATTTGAGCCGGGTTTGGTCGGGACCTTTTGCGACTCGCTATTTGGGTGATCTTGGAGCGGAAATTATCAAGGTTGAAACCAATAAACATTTGGATACTGGACGAATAGTCACCAACTCCTCACCGCAATTTCTAGAAATTAACAGGAGCAAAAAAAGCATAACTTTGGACTTCGCTGGGTCTGAAGGTGTGGAACTTATAAAAGAGTTGGTTCAGATTTCTGATGTGGTGGTCGAAAATTTTGCCTCTGGCGTACTGGATCGCAGAGGGCTCGGTTATGAAACTTTGAAAAAGGTAAAACCGGATCTTGTGATGATTAGCATGCCTGGTTATGGTACCGAAGGACCCAAGGCTGACCATGTTGGTTATGGGCAAAGTTTAATGTCTTACGCAGGGTTATCAAACCTATGGGGTTTTCCCGACTCCCCTATTGAAAACCATTCAAATGTGCATTTTCCTGATTTTGTGTCGGCAGGCGCCACTACCACAGCTATTCTCGCTGCTTTGGAATACAGGAACCAATATCGGTTTGGCCAACATGTGGAAATCGCCCAGGTTGAGGCGATGGCAGGCTCAATGGGGGTGGCCCTTCTGGATTATTTTGTAAATGGAAAATCGTGGGAACCGATAGGGAATAGGAATCCTTGGAGCGCCCCCAACGGATGCTATCCCTGTGAAGGAGAGGATGAATGGTGCGCAATTTCTTGTCCTGATGAGGACGACTGGAAGAATCTGGTCAAATCAATGGGGAAACCGGCGTGGGCTAAAGACCCAAAATTCCAGTCACGAGAAAATCGCCTTATAAATCATGACGAGTTGGACAATTATATAAGCCAATGGACGGACAATTTTAAATCACATGATTTGATGAATCTGCTTCAACAACATCTAATTCCTGCTGGGGTAGTTCAGACCGGAGAGCAACTATATAACGATCCACATCTCAGGGAACGAGACTTTATTGTGAGCGTAGACCATTCAGAATGGGGGCCGGTGGAACACCCTGGAATAGCGATCAAATTCTCTGATACACCTGGCCGTATCACGAGGGGCGTGCCATATCTAGGAGAGCATAACGAAGAAATTTTTTCCAATCTGCTAGCAATGTCTGAGAATGATATGGGCCAGCTTCTTCAAAAAAAAGTGATATCGTGATTTTCAATGATTGCGAGACAAGTGTAGAAGGGGAAGTCGATGATGAAGGCTAATGTTAAAGTGCTATTTAAGACACCGGTTCGGATGCCCAATGGATTGCAATGGTTTGAAAATGAGTTGTTTGTCATGGATCAGCTGACCGATGATATCTACGTTCTAGGTGATAACGGAGAGGTAATTCGAATTATTAACACTGAAACAGAGAACGGATCCGGAATTGCTGTCGGTGGAGGATTCATCTGGACCGCCTGCAACGGTACAGCTAGTGCACGACCGCCAAGGCCGACCGATAACCACATATCAAAGGTAAGAAAAATAGATCTGGTAAGTGGTGAAACTGTGGACTTGTTTAACACGCCAGATGGTGGTGGAATCCATGGACTTGAATGGGAGGATGGCAATATTTGGATAACAGCCTTCAATCCAAAGTCTCTGGTCCTGATTGACGGCACTTCATTTGAGATTATTCGGAAATTTTCCTGTGACCTCAATGTCCTGCATGGGTTAGCTTTGGATGGTGAAGGTATATGGTGCTCTGATAGGGCAGAGAAATTGGTAGTCAAATTTCATAAGAAGACAGGGGAAAAGATGGAAGAACTTAAGCTTCCCACTGATGGTCCAGACCCCCATGGACTGACTATTAGAGAAGGGCAGTTGTGGTATTCGGATGCAGATTTTCCTATGGCCCAGGGAATGCGGGGTTATCCAGAGATAGGGGTGATAAGCTACCAATAATTGCTGTGCTAACTTGATACCTCAGGTTTGGATATAATTCAGAGAGTTTGGGATTGATCCAGAAGGGTGAAAATGATTTAGGAGTAATAGTGTTATGCGCCAAATGAAATTAGTAGCTTTCTTGCAAGCTCAAAATTGCACTACATTACCCTCTTCGTGGCGCCATCCGGACGCAAGAATCGATACCTATTCCCCTGAATACTACCAACACATAGCCCGTGTTCTTGAACAAGGAAAATTTGACATAGGTTTTTTTGATGATCGTTTGGCTATGCCCGACATGTATGCAGGAGACCATTCTGAAACTGTGAAAAATGGTATTCGATGTACTAAGCTTGACGCAGTTACCTGCCTGATGAGCATGGCTGCTGTTACTAAGCATTTAGGCCTGGGAGCAACTTACTCCACCACCTATTACGAACCTTTCCACGTAGCTCGGCTGTTTCAGACTCTTGATTTAATGACTAAAGGTCGTGCTGCATGGAATGTTGTAACTTCGGTCAACGATAATGAAGCGCGCAATATGGGTCATGAATATCTTACTGAACACGATACTCGGTATGACAGGGCAGATGAATTTTTAGAGGCTGTTTTGGGACACTGGGACTCCTGGGATGATGATGCGATAGTTGTAGATAAAGAAAATAATTTTTACGCCCACCCGGATAAGGTTCGCAAGATAGACTTCAAGGGCAAATACCTGAGTTCACGTGGCCCTTTCACAGTTCCGAGAACCCCTCAAGGACGCCCCGTGGTCATACAGGCAGGCGGTAGTACTCGGGGCAAACGATTTGCTGCACGGTGGGGGGAATTGATATTTGCGGGGTATCGGAATATGGAGGTTGGTAAGCTTGAATATGCAGCAGCAAAAAAAGCGGCTGAAGCGGCTGGACGTAACCCAGATCATATGAAAATTGCATCTCTGATGTATCCCATAGCGGCTGCAACAAAATCGGAGGCCGAGGACAAGAAAGCCGCCTATGAGTTGCTTTCCAACGATATGGATCAACTGTTATTGCTGTCTGAGGCTCTCAATTTCGATTTTTCTACCAAAGGTATGGATGAAGGTTTTACTGAAGAGGAATTGGATGGCCTCCAAGGGATGCAGGCCATGAGAGACCGGGTCGTATCATCGGGAGTTAAAAACCCGACGCCCAAGGATTTTATGAGGATAACCAGGAGAGGTTTGCTCAGCGATGGCCACACCATGGTTGGTGGCCCCAAAGATATTGCCGATGAAATGGAAGAATGGTTCCATTCTCCAGCCTGTGACGGGTTTGTGGTGGGACCTACACACCAACCGGGAGCATTCGAAGACTTTGTCAAATTTGTAGTTCCAGAACTGCAGAAAAGAGGGGTTTTCAGGAAAGATTATAGCGGCAGCACCTTGAGGGATCATCTTGGCCTGGATAGAGCGGCTATCGGCTCGTGGAAGACAAATTATGACACGGTATCCACGTAAGTAGACGTTATAAAATTCGGTTAGTTATTTCGCCCAGTTTTCGTAAGACCCGTTGCCTTGACAATCTCAGATACTGATGATTCCCAGTCGTAGGCCATTATGTGGAACCCGGCTACACCGGTGAGATTTTTAACACCCTCCACTATTTTCACGCACGCCTCGATGCCAACCTTTGGGTGCTCTTTTCTCTACTAAAACAGGTACTAGTCTAGATAGTACTTTTAAGCAAAATAGGTATGTAGATTCAAGTACCCGCACCTTATTCATAAGTCGATTTTATAACCTATTTAAATATGCATCTGCATCAGTTAAGGGCAATTAACTGGATAGCGTAGGAATTTGGGTCGGTTAGGAGCGGGAATTAGGGATTAAGCATAAGTTTATGGGCCTAAACCCTTACAAATTTTTGAACGCAGCGATCACCCCTGTCTATTCCTAGAAAGGTTTCACTGACCTCTGATACGTAGAAACTGCCTTCTGAGTCGACTGCGATACCATGAGGTGCACCAAATAAACCGGCACCGGGTTCGTGTTTTACTTTACCCACAATCATGGGGTTTCTACTTGGAGAATTGGACAAGCCAGACCCTGTCTCGGAGTCATCTACATTTGCATCCACGTCTCCCCATCTGGCGAGTAGGTTGCCGGAACTGTCCAATATGCTTACGCGGTGATCGAGTTCTGCCACGTAGAAATTACCGTCCGGGCCTTTTCTAACATCATTTGGCAAATTGACGTTGGTCCATTCCCCTAGAAACTCACCCTTTTTAGAGAAATATTGTATTCGGTTGTTGTACCTATCAGTAGCATAAATTTTGTCATTATCTTCGATGTCTACGTAAACACTGTGGATAGTGTCGAATTCGCCGGGGCCACTCCCGTGTCCTCCCCATGAGAATTTCAGGTTTCCGTTCGAGTCGAAACAGTGAATATGAGAATTTCCATAGCCATCTGACGCGTAAAGGTCACCGCTTGATGAGACTGTGAAATGAGTGGGCCTATTAAATGGGATACCACTTTGTTCAGGGGCATTGATCAAAGGCCTTCCCAGGGTCATCAGTAGCTGGCCGCCTTTCGTCCATTTTCTCACGGTATGGTCGCCGGTATCACTTGTATAAACTGAGCCATCAGGCCCGATACTCACTCCATGTGGGACTATGAAATCGAAGCCTATTTTGCCCCAACCGCCCGTGTAGTTTCCTGATTTATCAAAGATCATTATGGCAGCGTAAGGACCCCTATTGAAGACGTATACGTTGTCATTTTTATCAACGGCTACGTCAGCAACTTCGACAAACGGCCATCCCTTTGGTCTTTTGAAGAAATTTTCAATAACTTCGTACTTGTAATCACCACTGCCGAACGTGACCATGAAGATCTCCTTTAGCTGGTACGCCTGGAGGGATTCGAACCCCCGACACCTGGTTCCGAAGACCAGTGCTCTATCCGCTGAGCTACAGGCGCACGGTATGATTTGTAGGAGCCGAATTGTACCAAATAGGGGGCCAGTTGGTTAAAAATACCGGTTCCAGAAGCCAGTTTGATGAAACTTTTCAGGACTATCCGGATACTTCCTGGACTATTTCTCCTCCGAGCGTGGTGATTTTGGTCACCTTTATTATGACTGCAACTCCCAATCTATCTGGGTCTCGATCAAGTTCAGGCTGAACGGTTTTTTCCAGCACCTGGTCCTTTATTTCTCCCGAGTCGTATATAGTCACTTCCCCATAAAATCTCCAGGATTTTCTTAGCTCAGTATTTCGATACATAACGACTATATTTGGGTTATCGGTTAATTGGGCAAAGCCACCTTTTCGGGTTCGTTCCCAAAAGGCCAGCTCAGTTTCTGAAAATACCATTACACTCCCCTTGTAGGATACGTTGGGGAGACCATCTGAAGAAGCAGTGCCAACTATGCAGGGGTATTTGTCGGACAAAGCGTTGTCGATGAGTTCCTTCATTTCGGATGTGATTTCTATTGTCACTGGACCTTCCTTCTGTAGGTTTAAGCCATATTTATTAAAGAGATAGTATGAAGACTAATTCGATGAATCAGTATATTGAATTTTTCTATCACCGTCTCCTTGAATACGGGGAGCAGAACTGATTGGCACAGTGGGCGACCTTTAGCTCAAGGTTTGTCATATCTAAGTAGGATATAAGGCCCAAACCATCGGTTCCTATCGTAATTTGTGAAAAGTCCCCAACATTCCCTCCTGTATCGATAGCTATTGTTGTGGCAGCGGTGCAGTTGGTATTAGAGCAGTGAGCAACTTTCAGATCACCGTTTGTCTCGTCGTAATAAGATATAAGGCCCAACCCATCAGAGCCTATCGTAATAGATGTGTTTAGGCCGACATCTCCCACTGTATCGATAGCTGTTATCGTTGCTGCGGTACAGTTGGTATTGGAGCAATGAACAACTTTCAGGTTAAGGTTTGTAT
>DJMH01000079.1 GCA_002435305.1 Dehalococcoidia bacterium UBA6495 | reverse complement strand
GTAACTTTTTCAGGATCAACGGTTAATACCACGGACATGAAATCAGACAAATGTCCTCCCGAGACATAGGATTTTTCGCCTGACACCACCAAATTACCGTCATCCCATTCAGCAACAGTTGGTAAATCAGCATTTGACTCCGTAAAGGCAAATGCCCCCTTTTTCTCGCCTCTCAAGAGAGGAATAAGATAGTTGGATTTCAAAAGCCCAACCGCCTTCGATAGAAGCCCGGGCTCGGGACCAATTATAGATCCTGGATACAAAATACCTGATTTGGCAATAGTTTCACGAGCGATTAACATTTCCATGGCAGATGAGGCACGCCCACCCAGTTCTATCGGCTGAGCCATTCGGTAGTAGCCTTTCTCCAAACTTAATTCCCTAAATTCATTTTCAGAGCTACCCAAATGCTCCAACAGGAAGTCAGAAAATTCCTCTCGAAATTTAAGCAGATCTGGCGTGAGGCTATCAGGCATAGACTACTCCGAAACTTTCACTAAAGTCTTACCAAAGTTTTCTCCGTTCAGCATCCCAATAAACGCCCTGGGTGCATTTCTCAACCCTACTACAACATCCTCTTTATATTTGAGTTTTCCCTCTTTAATCCAAGAGGCCATTCGAGTAATACCCTCATCGTATCTGCTCTCGTATGCGAAAACTAAAAATCCCTGCATTTTAGCCTGTGATCTAGTTAAAATACCTAAGTTCCTAGGAGCCATATCAGGAGATTCAAGATTGTACTGGGATATTTGACCACATATAGCAATTCTTGCACCTGTGTTGATTCGGTCCATCACGGAATCAGTGACAATACCACCTACATTGTCAAAATATACATCAATCCCTTCTGGGCATAATTCGTCCAAAGATTCTCCAACATTAGTATTTTTATAATTTATTCCTGCGTCGAAGCCTAATTCATTAACAATAAATGAAACTTTGGCTTCAGATCCAGCTGTTCCAATTACTTTACAACCCATTATCTTGGCTATTTGCCCTACAATTTGACCTACTGCACCTGACGCTGCAGAAACTACCACCGTATCTCCTGGGGTCGGGTCACAAACATCCAAAAAGCCAAAATATGCCGTCAAGCCAGGCATACCTAAAACACCTACCGCCGTCTGCAAAGGTGCTAGAGATTCATCAACCTTCCGTACATCCAATCCATTCGACAAGGCATAGCTTTGCCAACCAAATCTCCCTTCCACTATATCTCCAGGTTTGAACACAGGTGATCTAGACTCTATAACCTTAGCAACTGAACCACCTACCATAGGATCACCGATATTTACTGAAGGTGCGTACGATTTAGCATCATTCATCCTACCTCTCATGTAGGGGTCGAGAGACAACCATAATGATTGAAGTAAAATCTCTCCTTGCTGTGGTTGCGGGATCGTAGATTCCACCACATCAAAATCGTCTTCAGTTGGGAAACCTTTCGGTCTTGACTTAAGAAGAACTCTGAGATTGATTTCAGTTGACAAATTCCTACCTCCAGTAGATAACCTCGAATTAGCATATGGGAGCAAGGCTGGGTAGGTCAATCAGGGTCAAATTTTACGATTAAGCTTCCTGTATAATTCTACCCAAGCCAAATATTTTATTGATTCGGAACCTATCCTAACCCCAAGGCGTACTAACATTGAAGTCTCTCGGAACCCAAATTCTATTAGATTTAGAAAAGTGCAATTCTCGCCTTCTTGATGATATCGATTTTGTGAAGGGTGTTTTGAAAGAGGCTGCGAACTCTGCAGGCGCTACCATCATTGGAGAGACATTTCACAAATTCAAACCTGTAGGGGTAACCGGCGTTGTTTCGATAGCAGAATCGCATATATGTATCCACACCTGGCCAGAATACTCATATGCTTCAGTGGATATTTTTTCATGTGGTGAAGATTTTAATTTGGAAAAAGCCTGCGAGATCATCTGTGACAAATTGGAATCAGGAGATTCTTTTTCTACGATTATTGACCGAGGGATAAGAGAAGATGAAGAAAATTCCGGTGACGGTAAGTGAACATATCATCAACTGAATGGCATATAGAGCCAATTAGCGCCGGTCTGATACAGGCAGAAAGAATCACCTCGGTAATATGCGATATTCAAACTGAATTTCAACATGTAATGATCGTTGAGGGAGAATGTTTCGGAAGGTCTCTCATATTAGACGGCAAAACCCAGTCAACTGAACTTGATGAATTTGTCTACCATGAAGGATTAGTGCATCCCTGCATGGTGTCACATACAAATCCAAAGGATGTTCTGATCGTAGGAGGAGGGGAAGGAGCAACAGCGAGAGAGGTCTTAAAATACCCCAGTGTTGAAAAGGTGACCATGGTAGATATAGACCAGAAATTGGTAGAACTATGTGAAAAATTCTTACCAAATCACCATATGAATTCCTTCAGCAGCCCTCGTATGGATCTATATTATTCAGACGCTTTAGAATTTGTGGAATCGTTAACCAAAAAATTTGAAGTCGCGATCATTGATGTTCCTGACCCATTGGAATACGGGCCAGCTTTTCAACTGTTTACGGTGGAGTTTTTCGATCTTCTCAAGCGAAAATTAACCGCGGACGGGATTATGGTCATACAGGCAGGGGCTACTGGCCCCTCCTTCTCAGAAAAGTGCTTTACCGCCGTGGCAAACACAGTTTCACAAACATTCAGTATCTGTTCTGGCTACGAGATTTTTGTACCCTCATTTGGTTCTACTTGGGGATTTATTACAGCCAGTGACAAAATAAACCCTTTTGAGAAAAGCGAAGCCTTCATCGACAAAGAACTGGATAGGCGCGGAATCCATAATCTGAAAATGTATGATGGCTTATCACATAAAGGCATGTTTCAATTGCCCAAATACACAAGAGAAGGTCTTATTTCAGAGACTAGAGTAATCACAAAATCAAATCCTATCTTTACTTACCAGTAGTTGCCAACTAGAAACCAGAACTAATGTACTATAGTTGCTTAAGAAACCATGAACAAGAATTTTCTAGAACAATTAAATCCAGCCCAACGTGAATCAGTTGAGTTAGTCACCGGCCCTGTTCTCATAGTCGCCGGACCTGGTAGTGGAAAAACAAGAGTGATCACTAACAGAATTGCACATTTGGTTCTCAACGAAAAAGTGAGCCCATACAATATTGGTGCGGTGACCTTTACCAATAAGGCCTCGAGGGAAATGAAAGATAGGCTAGTACCACTGCTAGGGGATGAGGCCAGCAGGCTTACAGTCAGTACCTTCCATTCTTTTTGTTCTATGATTCTCAGGAGGAGCGGGGAATATATAGGGCTTCCGAAAAATTTCGTTATCTATGACGATGACGATCAAATATCTGCCATAAAACAGAGTATGAAGGATGTGGATATAGACCCAAAACAGTTTAATCCAAGGTCTGTATTGTCCACCATTTCCAACTCCAAGAGTCAGCTAGTGAATTTCGAGGGATTTAATAACCAAAAATCCAACTATTACGAAGAGGTCGTAGGTCGAGTTTTTGAGAGATACGAAGAAATATTAAACAAGGGAGCTGCCTTAGATTTCGACGACCTGCTATTAAAAACCCATCAACTTTTAGCGGAATCTCCTACTGCGGCTGAAATATATCAAACCCGATTTCACTATTTCATGGTAGACGAATTTCAAGATACAAATGTAGCCCAGTATTCGATTGCCAAAATGATAACTGAAACTTCCAGAAACTTATGCGTTGTGGGAGATCCCGATCAATCGATTTACTCTTGGCGTAATGCAGACATTAGGAACATATTAAGTTTCCAAAGTGATTTCCCAGAAGCTAAAATCCTACCTTTGGAACAAAACTATCGCTCCTCTCAAAATATTCTGAGTGCCGCAAAAAATGTAATTGCACAGAATAAACAACGAGTAGAAAAAAATTTATGGACTAGTAACGATAAGGGGAGTTTAATATCACTTGATGAAGCCTATGACGAAGAAGAAGAGGCCCGAAAAGTAATAAAAGAAATACAACGACTTGCCGATAATGGAGAATACTCCTTATCTGATTTCGCTGTTATGTATCGGGTAAACGCCCAATCGAGATCATTTGAAATGGGTTGTCAAAGATTCGGAGTTCCTTATCAGATTGTGGGAGGTATTAAGTTTTATCACAGGCGGGAAATTAAAGACATCACTTCATATCTGAGAGTGGTATTAAATCCCGATGACGATATAAGTATAGGGCGAATAATAAATGTGCCCCCAAGGGGTATTGGCCAAAGAACCCTTTCAGAAATAAGCAGAGTGGCTAGGCAAACCGACAAATCTCTGTATGAGTCAATTAAGGCCATAAGCTCTGCAGATGAAGTTTCGCATCAATTAGGTAATAGAGCTATAAATTCTCTGAACCAATTTATATCTTGCATCGATCAGATCAAAAATGCCTCCTCCGAATTAGATATTATGCAATTAATCGATATCACCATGTCAGAAACCGGGTACAGGAAATATATTAACAACGATGAAAACGCGGAAGAGCGTCTAGAAAACATACAGGAATACAGAAATTCTTCCAGAGAGTATTCCTCTGTACCTGCATTGGAGGGATTAGTCGGCTTCCTAGAAGGAATTAGTTTGATATCTGATATTGATACTTTGGAAGATGATACCGACTCAATCACATTAATTACCTTGCACCAATCTAAAGGTCTAGAATTCCCCATCGTCTTCATCACGGGTATGGAGGAGGGCCTCCTACCTCATATACGATCGCTCGATTCAGGGAGTCCAGAAGAATTAGAAGAGGAACGAAGATTATTTTACGTAGGACTGACCAGAGCCGAACAAAAATTATTTTTGACCCGGGCATTTCGCCGAGGATTTAGAGGAAGCTACGAACCCACGGTACCATCTCGATTCTTATCCGATATCCCCGCCTCATCGCTAATTAATAACCTCCCGAATAATAAATCGTCTAAACCCAGACCCGAGACTCCAGAAAACATTCTTGATTTCAGAAGAGATCAATCAAGAAGAAGAACACCTAGCCAAGTTACCACTAATACATCGAACACAGACAGGTCGGTATCAAAGCCAATACGAAAGAAAAAAATAGTTAACAAGATAAACATATCCAAGTCCAACGAGGGCCCTAAATTTCAAATTGGTGACAAAGTGATACACGGACAATTTGGCAATGGAATAGTAATGGCCTGTGATCCATCTGGAGACGATCTACAAATCACGGTAGCCTTCAAAGATGGAGGCGGGATCAAAAAGCTACTACAAAGCCTTGCAAAGCTCAAAAAAAATTAATGACTAGCTTTGAAGCATTAGTTTCTAAAATTGAACGAATCGCAAAAAATAAACCGCACATAATTATAGGAATTACGGGGTTTGGAGGATCAGGTAAATCACATATAACAAATAGGCTGAGAGACCATTTTGGTATTAATGACAATCAGATTGTTCGAATTGATAATTTATATGG
>DJMH01000025.1 GCA_002435305.1 Dehalococcoidia bacterium UBA6495 | reverse complement strand
CCAATAGGTCCATGCGTATCAAATGACTTGCCAATGGTCCAAGTGGGAGTGTGCAGCTGCCAATCACGGACAGTCACGTCGTTGGCAATCATATAACCTGCTATGACACTGCTTGCATCTTCAGCTTTGACATGTCGACAACTCTTGCCTATCACAAAGGCTAATTCACACTCATAATCAAGTGCATCAGAAACTCTTGGTTTTTCGATTGGTGAAAATGGTCCATTGACGCAGGACACTTGTTTGTTAAACCAGACCTGATAGTCAGATGTTTGAAAACCTTTATCTTTCAGTTCCTCAACATGTTTCTTGTAATTCATCCCCAATCCAAGAAATTTTCGGGGTCTCAGTATAGGCGCCTCCAATACAACTTCATCGAGCTTTATGGTTTGTTTTGGATTGTTCAAAAGTTCCCTTGCAAGCTTCAAAGATTCAGCATTGTCAATGATTCGAATAAGGTTCCAAGGCTCGTCATTGACCAATTCTGATAAATCAACGATAGCTTGATCGGACATGGCACCCACCTTCGTTAAACCGTTCTGAGAAAAGGTAACAAGTTTCATCGTTTGGTTTTCCTTCCGTGTTTAGAAAATAAATTAAGTAAAGTCAATTTTTCATTATCTCCTTGGTTGACTTGTGGTAGCAAGCAATTATACTAATTGATCAATTGATAAACAAAGAATTTGATTGGCCGCCTATGGGGCTTTTTTTTTCGGTGGTAGAAATTAAGAATAGAGGAATAATTTATGGCTAATTTTGGAATGGTTGGTTTGGATTGGCAAGAACGTATCAACTGGGACAGGATGCGGAAGTATCGTTTAGACAGGGCCAGAGAAAAGATGAAAGCTCACGGCCTGAGTGCCCTGCTCCTGATGTACGATGAGAATGTGCGTTATGTAACCAGCACCCTAACTCCTGGGTGGAATAGACTTAAGCCCGGCCTACGCTATGCAATGCTCTGTGGTGATGAACCACCAGTTCTGTTTGAACAAGGTGACGTTGGAATCCAAGTAAAACGCCACTCACCTTGGTTACCAGAAGAGAACATTCGTTGGTCCTACGCCTGGATCAAGGGTGCCGCCGGTTCTGCGTCAAAACAGCAAGTCGGTAAATTTACCAAAGCCGTTCTCCAGGAAATGAAAAAAGCTGATGTTGCCGGGGGAAAACTGGGTGTTGATTTTGTTGATATTAATATGCTTGAGGCCTTTAAAGAAGCCGGCATTGATTGGACGGATGGCATGACGCCTATGATGGAGGCAAGAGCGATCAAGAATCAAGACGAACAGGAATGCATGCGAATGGTAGGAGCAATCGGTGATGCCGCTCATTGGGAATGCATGAAATTCCTAAAGCCAGGGGTGACAGAAAACCAAGTTACAGCTCATATCATGGAGTATCTATACAATGTCCCTGGTATGGAAGATGTGGAAGATGTAATTGTCTCATCAGGCCCCAACACATGGCCAAATTGGCGTAATTTCTCAGACCGTATTATCAAACCTGGTGACATAGTTTTCATGGATCTAGCAGCATTGACCTGGAACGGCTATAAATCCTGTTACTACCGTACCTATTGTGTTGGCAAGGAACCAAGCCAAGACCAAAAAGATGTCTATGCAACTGCACTGAAGTGGCTTTACGACTCCATCAAGGCGGTTAAAGTTGGTGCTACAACTCGCGATATTGCCTCAAAATGGCCTTCAGCAAAAGAAGCATGGGGCTATGCTGAAGAAGATCAGGCTGCTGCAAATTTATGGGGTCATGGACTTGGATTGGCACAATACGATCAGCCGGTGATTTCAAGAATCTGGTCACTGGATCACCCTGTTGAAATCAAAGCTGGTATGGTCTTTGCCCTTGAAACCCAACATGGTAAAAACTTTCAATGGGGCGTTCGCATTGAAGAAATGCTAATAGTTCATGATGATCGTATAGAAATCATTTCCAATTTTCCTGTTGAACAAATTACTGTTGTTGATCCTCTTCCTGGGTACTCGACCCTTTAATGTAGCCTGAAGAAACAAACAACGGATCTAGTGATGATTGAGTTGCAATCCCACACTGCACTACTTCGGGCTCCAAGACAGCTTGATATTGTTGTCCGACCAAAACCTAAAGCAGAATTGAATGAAATTCTGGTTCAAATAGCTGCTACAGCAGTTTGCCATACTGACCTCGACATCTATACTGGCAATCATCCAGGAGTAAATTACCCGGTTGTTATGGGTCACGAAGCCACGGGGGTGGTTGAATCTGTAGGTGATAATGTTAGTGCACTTGAACCAGGACAACACATCATAATAAATCCCATAATTGCCTGCGGAACATGCGACTCCTGTGCAAGAGACGATGAGCACCTATGCCGAAATGCCGGGCTTTTCGGACGTGAAGTGGAAGGCTCGCTGAGTGAGTTTGTTCGACTGGATGCGAAATATGCGCATGTTTTGCCAACTAGCATGTCACTTTCTGAAGCTACAATCATAGAAACACTTGCAACCGTTCGGCACGCTCAAAAACGTGCGAGTCTAGTACCCAATGAGTCCGTGG
>DJMH01000048.1:647-2971 GCA_002435305.1 Dehalococcoidia bacterium UBA6495 | reverse complement strand
CAAATTGATTTTAATAAAACCGACGACACATTTTTTTGTGGGGAAGGTGTCAAAGGTATTTTGGAATCTGAATACGCGGATATTATTGGTGGAAAATATGCAAGAAGTGTAGCTCCCACTAGAGCTGCGTCAGTTTTAATGAAATTAGGTTATGGTAAATTGGAATGCGGGGAATTTGATGACCCAATTTCACTTGAGCCTATTTACGTAAGAAGTGCACAAATTGAATCGGCAGATAATTCAGTAAAAAATAAGTCATGAGGAAAATCTATTGGAAAAGACATTAATATTGGTGAAACCGGATGGTGTTCAAAGGGGACTGGTGGGCGAAATTATAGGTAGGCTTGAGCGGAAGGGACTTAGGATTGCCGGACTTAAAATGGTTCACGTTAATGAGGAATTGGCAAACAAACATTATGGAGAACATGTCGGTAAGCCGTTTTTTGACTCCCTAGTTAAATTTATAACGTCTTCGCCACTAGTTGCCATGGCACTTGAGGGAGAAAATGCTGTGGAAGTAGCCAGGAACCTTATGGGGTCTACAAACCCTAAAGAAGCTGCTCCGGGAACAATCAGAGGGGATTATGGTTTGACCATAGGGATGAATTTAATCCACGGTTCAGACTCATTGGAATCAGCGGGAAGGGAATTATCTATATTCTTTGATGGATTGGAAATAACAGACTATGGCAGAGCCATAGACCAATGGATTATTGAATAATTCTTAAAGTTTTGGCTTCTGTCCATGCGCTTTCTAAATCATAAAATTCTCGATACTCTGGGGCAAATAGGTGGACGATTAGGTTCCCATAGTCCAGCAATGTCCATCCGCTGGTATGATCTCCCTCTTTGTGATGGATGACGTGTCCCTCGGATTTTAACGAGAACTCAATATCCGATGCGACTGCCCTTAGATGGCGAGAGGATGTAGCGGTTAGGATCACAAAATAATCGGTGAAGTCACTTAGGCCTCGCACATCGAGCAGGTGTATATTTTCAGCCTGTAAATTTTCGGCGGACTCGACTGCTAAATCAGAAGCAGACCTACCTTGGTCAATAGGTAGCACATTGCCTTCCTTTAAATCAGAGGCGTGGCCAATTTCCAATTCAGCTGAGGTGGACCCGCTATCTTTTTCCGAGTTTTTCATAAGGGTAGAATTATATATTCTTTATTCAAAAGATGTTTTTTTAGATAACAATTGATCATATATGTGCTAGCCTAATTGTATGAAAAAGGAAAAAGTAATTGTTGCAATGAGTGGCGGGGTGGATTCTTCCGTCGCTGCGTTACTGTTGAAAAATCAAGGATACGACGTCGTTGGTATGACATTGAGACTTTGGACAGAAGACTCTGAGAATTCCCATGGGTCAAATAACCGGTGTTGTTCAGTTGAGGATGTGGAAGACGCTAGACGAGTTTGCCAAATGCTAGATATACCCCACTACTTCGTGAATTTCGAAAAAGAATTCCAAGAGCACGTGGTGGACTACTTTGTCAGTGAATACGATTCAGGTAGGACACCTCACCCATGCCTAGCATGTAATGACAAAATCAAGTTTGATTTTTTATTGAGAAGGGCTCTATTTCTTGATGCTGATTACATAGCAACAGGTCACTACGCAAGGCTTTCAGCCGGTGATGATAATTTTCATCTGCTGAAAGGTATAGATGGAAGCAAGGACCAATCGTACGTTTTATATACCCTTACTCAGCAAGAATTAAGCCGTCTGAAGTTTCCAGTTGGGGAATATACCAAGACGGATATAAGAAAATTTGCTGAAGAAGCCGGATTACTGGTTGCCGGAAAACCTGATAGCCAGGAGATTTGTTTTATACCAAGTGGTAATTATCGCGACTTCGTCAAAGAAAGAGTAAAGCCCAAGACAGGGAATTTTATAGATACTGACGGAAACATTT
Organism: Dehalococcoidia bacterium UBA6495; assembly: GCA_002435305.1. Classification (GTDB taxonomy): domain Bacteria; phylum Chloroflexota; class Dehalococcoidia; order Lucifugimonadales; family UBA826; genus UBA11996. The sequence continues at coordinate 1,053 of DJMH01000048.1, read as the reverse complement.
TGGGAGAGCATCCAGGAATTCAGTTTTTTACCGTGGGTCAGCGGCGTAAACTAGGCATCAATCCTAATGATGGTGAACCTAGGTACGTTATAAAGATAAATTCTGAAAGTAATGAAGTTGTGCTGGGCGCGGATGAGGATCTCATGGAAACTGATTTTACAGCAAATAAATTGAGTTTTACCTCAAAAGTAGAAGTCGATTCCGAGATGGAAGTGAAGGCAAGAATTAGATATAAAGCTAACGAAGAACCGGCTTTGGTGATACTTCGAGATGGTTATGCAGATATAAGATTTGTTGAACCCCAGCGGGCTATAACTCCCGGCCAACCCGTCGTATTTTATCAAGATGAGGAGATGATCGGAGGGGGAATCATCGAAGATTTAGCGGTGAATTCTCCCATCAATAA
>DJMH01000048.1:0-341 GCA_002435305.1 Dehalococcoidia bacterium UBA6495 | reverse complement strand
GGAATCATCGAAGATTTAGCGGTGAATTCTCCCATCAATAAAAGCAGTGAAACTATAGCTGTTTTTTAATTCAACCTAGAGGTGCCGATACTTTATGACCTCGCTTGAAATCGAACGGAAACTAATTTCCCAAGGTTATCGTTTTGTTGGTGGCGTCGATGAAGTCGGAAGAGGTTCCCTAGCAGGTCCTGTAGCCGCCGGGTTTGTCATATTCCCTTCCGATGTCGATGACTTGCTACTTTCTTCTGTTACCGACAGTAAAAAACTCACCGCTCGGAAAAGAGAGCACCTTCTAAAGACAATAAAATCTGAATCCATATGTGCGGAAGTTGGTTGGGCTA
>DJMH01000007.1:22053-27644 GCA_002435305.1 Dehalococcoidia bacterium UBA6495 | reverse complement strand
AATCCTGCAGAAAAGAGAATAACTCTATTTCTAGAAATAGCTGACATACGCCAGAGTATAAGTTGTTTTTCAATATTAGAATGGGCTGAGCCAATGGCGGGCACCATTGCTGATTGAGCTTTTGTACCCTCGTTTGTGCCTAATCCAACAGCCCAATAGCCTCCTCCAGAAAGTATTCAAAACCATGTTGGGCACTACGCTCGCTGAGTAGAGATGGCGGCGGACGAACCCCCTTAACTAAGGTATCTCATGGCGGGGTTTCCTATGTGTCGCCATCACCTATAATTATCTGGGCATCTCAGTCCCTCCACGATGCATCGATTGGGGCTGGGGTGACCGTTAGTCTAATGTGTTTATAGCCTCCTTAAAGTGGCCAGCCGTTACAGATAGATATACCTGCGCCGTGGCTAAGCTAGAGTGCCCCAGCATTGTCTTCTCCATTTGTTTGTTACCATTTTTTTCTGCTACTGTTACCAAACCGGTACCAACTAAGGCGTAATAACGTGCTTTGTCTCGATTTCACCGAATCCGGTAGAAGAAGTATCTGGAGAAAAATACTATGACAATATCAACAAACACAATTTTATATGAGAAACGTGATGGAGTAGGTTATATAACCCTAAACAGACCCGATTCCATGAATGCCCTAAACAGGGAGCTAAGCGCTGGCCTTAGGGAAGCTCTTGCAGAAGTGAGGGACGATTCAGAGGTTATCCTGGGGGTTTTGATTGGTGCAGGAGGTAGAGCGTTTTCAGCGGGAATGGATTTGAAAGAAAGAGCCACACTGAATGCTCAAGGGGAACGACAGGCATTAGATCCTAGAGGAGCAGGATCATTTGTTGACATGGGTGTTTATAAACCTTTGATCGCAGCTATTGATGGGTTTTGCGTAGCGGGTGGTCTCGAGGTATCTCTTCAATGCGACATAAGGATAGCAACCAAGAAATCGGAGTTCGGTCTTCCTGAACCAAGGTGGAGTATTCTTGCTGGCTATGGGTTACACAACTTAAACCGAATGATACCGCTTGGAGAATCACTATATATGCAATTAACTGGTAGCCGAATCAATTCGGACAGAGCATACAATATCGGCCTTATACAAGACGTGGTGGAAGATAGAGAACAATTGATTGAAAGAGTAGATAAGGTAGCGGGAGAGATCAAACTGTGTGCACCTCTTGCGGTACAGGCGATAAAGCAAATCGTATACCAGGGGAGAAACCTGCCTGTCGAATACTCTCAAAAACTTGCCATTCCTATTTCAGAGAGGATTTCAGGAACAGAGGACTCTATTGAAGGTCCAAAGGCATTCTCGGAGAAAAGAAGACCTGAATGGAAAATGAAGTGATACACACTATAGCTAACGGAGGCAACTGATATGAGATTGAAAGACAAGGTTTCTTTAATAACTGGGGCCTCAAATGGGATGGGAGCTGCTGAAGCAAGACTGTTTTCAAATGAAGGTTCTCATGTGATTTTGGCTGATATTCAAGATGTCCTTGGACAAAAATTAGTTGAAGAGATAACTCAATCAGGGGGCTCGGCAGAATATTTTCATTTAGATGTGACTGAGGAATCCAACTGGGAAAAACTAATGCAGTACCTAAAATCAGAATTTGGTAAATTGGATGTCTTGGTTAACAATGCAGGTATAAGTGCTTCATCACCAGACCTTTTAGACATTGAGATTTTCGACAATGTCATCAAGGTGAATACCAGGGGAGTCTTCCTGGGAATGAAATATTGCCTTGGCCTTATGTCAGATAATGGAGCTGGCAGCATCGTGAATATCTCATCTATTTCTGGGATGGTGGGTCAATCTTATGTTCATATGGGATACAGCGGATCCAAAGGTGCAGTTAGACTAATGACCAAATCCGCAGCAATTCAGTATGCAGAAAAAGGTATAAGGGTTAATTCGGTTCATCCAGGAGTTATGCCACCAATGACTACTTCCGAAATGACCGCAGACCCTGAATTTAGGAAAATAATGCTTGAAGATGTTCCGATGCGCAGGGTGGGATTGGTTGAGGAGGTAGCAAATGCCGTACTCTTTTTGGCTTCAAACGAGGCCTCTTATATTACTGGTGCAGAACTACCGGTAGATGGGGGTCTCACTGCTCGATGAAAATATTTAATTTGAGGTACCAATGCCTGCAGGCGATGTAAATGTAAAAGAGTGGCTATGTGGGCCTATGGTGGCTGTCGCCACTCCGTTCAAGGAAGATTTTACCTTGGACCTAGATTCCTTACTCAGCAACATACGGTTCATGGTAGATAGGGGTGTTGTAACAGGAAACGGTACTCTTCTGGTAGGGGGTGCTGGGGGGGAACATCCGGCAATGAATGTTGATGAACGCAAGGCTGTAATGGCAGCTGCCGTTGAAGCGGCCGATGGGCAAACTCCGGTTCTTACTAGTATTCAGCACACCGATGTTCGTGTTGTACTGGAACTTGCTGAATATGCTACTGAAGTAGGACTCCATGGAGTTCAGTTAGGGCCCACTTATTATTATGAACCTTCAGAGGATGATGTAATCAGACTTTTTCAATATGTCAGCGAAGGGTCTGATGTAAATCTCATGATCTACCACACCTGGTGGGAAGGTTTAACCATGACTATTAGCCTTATCGACCAGTTGTCACAGATAAAAAATGTAAATGCTTTGAAATGGTCCGCCCCGACAGTTCAACTTTATAGAGAAGGGTTGGTGAATTTCTCAGATAAATTGGCAATCATCGATAACGGTGGAGAGCATGTTTGGAGCAACATATTAGGTGCTACAGGATTCATCACTCATTTGAGTGGTTTTTGGCCCGAGTATCCTTCTGAAATTTGGACCCTGTTGAAAGATTCTGACTATGAAGCAGTTAAAAAGAAATTAGGGGATTTTAAATGGAAGTGGCGTAAATGGATCATGAAGGTGACCCAGGCAACTGGCGGTGAGGGTCCCTTTATAAAAGCAGCGATGGAGAGGGTTGGCCTTCCTGCAGGCCCACCGAGACCGCCCTCAATAAGACCTCCTGAACACCTCATGAAGGAACTCGATGTTCTTATGAAGGAGGCGGGCACCCCTATTTACAAATAGGGGTTAATTGTTCGTATAACCTTGCTAGGTGAGAGATGATCCTTGAATCCTTTTCTCCTTGCCTTCCCATTCTTTATCTCTAAGAACGTACTTTTGTATCTTACCGGTAGCCGTTTTTGGTAACTCGCCAAATTCTACATATTTGGGCGCTTTAAAATGGGCAATCCTATCTCTGGTAAAAGTGATTATTTCCTCTTCCGACACAGAGGCTCCGTCTCTTGACATCACAAAGGCTTTGGGCACTTCCCCCCATCTGTCGTCAGGTACTCCCACTACGGTTACTTCTAATACTCCATCATGTTCCATTATTACTTTTTCGACTTCTTGACTGGATATATTCTCACCGCCGGAAATTATTATGTCTTTCGCTCTATCTTGAAGTTCAATGTATCCGTCAGGGTGCCATACGGCTAAATCACCACTGTGAAACCACCCGCCTTCAAAGGCTTTATTAGTTGCTTCTTCATCGTTGAAATATCCAGACATTACCATGTTGCCGCTCATTACCACCTCACCCATCTGAGAACTGTCTTTTTTCACATCGTTCATTTCGGCGTCCACCACTCGCATGCCAGTATCAGCGAGTACAAATGCCACTCCCTGTCGAGATTTCAGATTTGCTACTTCTTCAGAATTTTTCTCTTTCCAGTCTGGTTGGATAGCACATATAGTGATTGGGCCGTATGTTTCGGTCAGGCCGTAGGCATGAAGGATATGAGCTCCCATATTTTCCATACTTCGTATAACCTGTGGGGCGGGTGGTGCACCTGCGGTCATTATGGTTACTCCACTGAGATCTTGCTGGTCTGCACCTGGTATAGAGTACATAGATGTGAGAATAGTGGGGGCACAGCACATGTGTGTGACAGATTCCTCGTCTATTAAACGGTACACTTCTAGGGGGTCTACCCTTCGTAGGCAAACGTTAGTAGCGCCCACTGCCGTTGTCGCCCATGTAAAGCACCATCCATTGCAATGAAACATAGGTAGAGTCCAAAGATATATTGATTCTTGGTTCATTCCACTCTCTACGACTTCTCCCAGGGCTGATAAATAGGCACCTCGAGAGTGGTACAGGACTCCTTTGGGCATTCCCGTAGTTCCTGAAGTGTAGTTAATCGTGACTGGGTCTGATTCAGATTCCAATGGAATTCTATGTTCTCCAGGGTCGGCAGAATTAAGGAATTCTTCATATTCGGGACCTTCCACAAGGCTGGATTTTGGGAAGGTGTCAGCGACCTGTACGAAGCTAGTTATTTCAGGTAACTCATTTTTGATTTGGTTAATGAGTTCAGCATATTCTGAGTCAAATACTAGTACCTTGGCACCCGAATGATTGAGTATGTACGAAACTTCTCTCGCTGATAATCTGGTATTGATCGCAACAAGAACAGCCCCAATTTTCAATGGGCCGTAATGCCCTTCAAACATTGCCGGGATGTTAGGAACTAGGAATCCAACCCGGTCGCCCTTTTTAATACCTTCTTTCAGGAGTGCGCCGGCGAGTTTGTTAACCCGATTGTAAAAGTCTCGGTATGTATAGGTGATATCGCCATGAATCAGCGCAGGTTTATTCGGGTATACATCGGCGGATCTGTCAAGAAATGAGATAGGGCTAAGGGTTTTATAAAACGTATTATCAGTCATAATTCAGCCTCCTGAAGGTACATTTGATCATATTCTGATATTAGATATCAAACCGCTATAAATACACCTTCTAGGATATTGGGAATTATGGGATTTTGGGTTAGTATGAATCCATGGAAGAAAAAGAGATTCAAGCCTTGGTTCTGAAGGAGTTTGATGATGAGGTGAATCTACGTCCGCTGAATGGATTCAAATTGGATTTCTCAGCAAATCCAGGGTTTAAGAAGATATTTTTTTCTGCCAGTTGCGATTGTGGGACTGCCGCTTTATTGAGTCTTGAAATATCCGAGAATAAAACAGATGATGAAATAGTGGATGCTCTTCCTTCATTGGTTGAGCGAATCGAAATGCAGGAAAAATCGTTTCGAAGAATGGATTGTAGTATGCATAGCATGATGCGCACTGGTTCTATCCCAGATAACGTAAGTTGAGGTATTTATAGGTATGCCAAAGGAGATGTCAGAATCTGAAGCCCTGGCAAGTGCTCAAAAATTTTCAGAGCGCTATGTTGATCGTGGCCCCTACGAGTTTTTCCCTGAGAAAGAAGTCGTCCAGGAAGTACAGAAGGGTTTAGCAGAGAATCACAGGTTGGAAGGGTACAGATATTGCCCTTGAATGCCACTGAGTGGCGATCCAGTTGAGGATCGCAAGAAAATATGCCCTTGCGAGAGACATCATGAAGACATTGAAAGGGATGGATTCTGTATATGAATGTTTTTCGTTAGCGAAGAGTTTCTTCGCAAATATGAATCCGGAGAGGATTTCACCCAGACTATAGATGAAGCAGTCCCACTTGGAACCGAGCTTTTTGAAAATACCGGTGGTAAGAAGGAATTCAACAAACGTAGGCGAAAA
>DJMH01000007.1:6096-21715 GCA_002435305.1 Dehalococcoidia bacterium UBA6495 | reverse complement strand
GAAAAAATAGTTGTGATGGGTTAAAATAAGTGAGCATCGTTTTTTGAGTTAACAATTCTTGATAGGAGATAGCGATGAGTGAACCGATAAAGGTTTTCACATCTGTAGGTTGAGGCCCTTGTCATATGGTGAAAGTGTATCTTTCACGAAAAGGTTTTGAGTATACGGAACACAATGTATCTACAGATAGAGATTCTTTGAAGGATTTGGTATCTATGGGATACAGAAGCACTCCTGTCACAGTTATCGGTGAAGAGAAAGTGGTTGGTTACAGCCCTGCAAAACTCGATGAGGCTTTGGAAGCAGCAGGCCTATCTTCCTAATATCGATTGACGAGCTAATTAACTCTAAATACAATTCGCTAACTAACTTTCGTTAGTTTTTTACGCGGCCCCGTGGTGTAGCGGTTTAACATACGGCCCTGTCAAGGCTGAGATCGCCAGTTCGAATCTGGTCGGGGTCGCCACTCAACCCAGTGCTGGGTTACTTTCCCCCCTGTTTATACCAGTATGTTTCCTTTACTAAGTCACTGAATTCAAGGATCATTTTTCTCAGGTTTCTGTCATTTTTATCCCGAAGTCGTTTCATATCCACCTCAAGGGCTGTTGCAGATTCTCTTGACGGTGTTGGAGTGAACCATACGAGTTGGGGTAATTTACCCGATGTGCCTTTTACTTTGTGTGATCTGTGTTCAGTCATCCTCACACGTAGATCACTGGTATGACCGATGTAAAAGCTTTTATCTGAGAGACTTAATACATAGACATGAAATAATCCATCCTTTTGATCTTTCCACTTTGGAGAGAACTCAGGACTGTACTGATCATTTAGTCTTTCAGGGTTACACTCAATACAATATTGGTATTTTGCCGGCTTTATATTGAAACAATTATCTGTGGGACATTTGTCGATCATTTCTTTCTCGGCCTCTCCTGAGTGCTGTTCGCATAGGTTCATCATGTGGCCATCTCCCTGGGTGGTCAGGAGATGAATTCTTGACGGGGTATCGTTTTCAAAAACTACATATGATGCGGACCGATCACAGCTCCAATATTCGCATTTATCTATCTCTTCATAAAAGAAACCGTGGTGTGGGTCATAAGCTGGAAGGAAGCCTTCTTTAGGTGGCAAAGGATTGGGAAAAGTCACTAGGTAGCCTCGCTCTATTTTCGATGTGTCAGTTCAGAATACGACCAGAACGAAGATATTAATAGAGTAATAGCACCTGAAGCGTTCTAGGTGAAACTTTGCAGGGGTTTGTGATCATAATGTTCTAGCAGACGACCTTCAAGGCATCTATTCCTACTTCTTAATAACCAGTTCGCGCCGGTTATTTTTTCAAAGAATTTATATTTTGACTGCAGTTGGTGTAGTATCCGCTTACATGGTTCTTGAGGGGTTATTATGCCGGAACAGTATCCGAGTATGTTTGATGTCCAGAAGGTTGATTTGTCCGTGATTAAAGACATTCTTGTCCGCACTAACTCCTTGGAAGCCTTGAAGGAGTTAGAAAAAGAAATCAATCAACCTGAATTGATTGATATCGATGAAGCCTACAGATTGGCCCAATATTTATATCGTGAGGCACAGGCGGAGAAGCTTCCAGCAAAGGCGACTATTCAAGCTTGGATTAGTGAAGGACGTTTGCAGCAGAGGGGATATTTACAGACAAAAAAAAGTGTAGGCAGACCTAAAGTACTAATCTCTAAGATTGATTTGCTAGAGTTACTCAACAACCCTCCTAAAATAGGAAGGCCGGTGGGATCGGATAAAGGTGCTGATTCATCAAAAGGAAATTTGGTGAGAAAAAAAACTCCCAAAGCAGAAACCTTGAACTTGTTTGATTTATAATCCCGCATTTTTTGAAATCGATGTGTTAGGAAAATTTAGGGTAGGTATTTAGTCTATCCATTCATAACTTCTTAGCAGAAACTCCGGGTGAATAAGAGTTGCTCAGCGTTGATAAATCTTCTGCTTACACCACTCTCCCACCAAGAGCTATAATCCGCATAGTTGGAGAAACATCTCAATAATTGTGGAGGAAGACTATGGCAGGTATAGATGAAAATCTTGCGTTCGCACCGGCTACAGAACTCAAGGAACTTATAGCAAGTAAAGAGGTCTCACCGGTAGAGATCACTCAACTTTACCTGGATCGTATAGACAGGCTAGATGGTCAGCTCAATTCTTATCTTACCGTCACATCTGAACTGGCATTAGAATCTGCGCGAAAAGCCGAGAAAGCAGTCGTCGCCGGTGACGAACTTGGCCCCCTACATGGAATACCTATTTCGATAAAAGATCTACAAATGACCAAAGGTGTGAAGACAACCGGCGGTTCATTGGCATACAAAGATAGAGTACCCGATGCTGATTGCGCCGTGGTCGAAAGGGTGTTATCCGCTGGGGCAATCATGTTGGGAAAGACTAATTCACCTGAATTTGGACTGTTGGGAACCACCGAAAACAGATTGGGAGATCCCTGCAGGAATCCGTGGAATCCTGAGCGTACATCGGGTGGATCAAGTGGAGGTGCAGGTGCATCCATAATCGCAGGCTTGACCTCCTTGGCCACAGGGGGAGATGGTGGTGGCTCAATTCGGATACCTGCCAGTTTTACTGGCACGTACGGAATTAAACCCACCCAGGGGAGAGTGTCCAGTTACACAGGGATCAATTCTCCTCCAGCTGCCAATTACACCAGCCAGCAAGGTGGGTTAACCCGGACTGTCAGAGATTCTGCTTTAATGCTCCAGGTGTTGTCAGGATATGATTCCAGGGACCCCGGTTCTCTTCGTGCCCCTGTTCCCGACTTTATGGCCGCTACTGAAAGAGATGTATCAGGATTTCGTATAGGTTGGAGTCCAGATTTTGGAGGCATCTCCGTGGACGCAGAGGTGGCAGAAATAACTAAAGGTGCGATTGAAGCTTTTTCGGAGTTGGGATGTTCAGTTGATCAATCCAGTCTGAAACTGGAAAACCCTTTTGATCCTTGGCTTGTTATATTCGCTGCTTCGGCTTATGTGTCTAATGGCCATCTGTTAGATGATCCGGCCGATCCGCTCACATGGTATGGGAAATGGGCAATTGAACAAGGCAGGGACGTTACGACAACAAATTATGTGAGAGCTCTGGGAATAAGAAACCAAATGATTCATAAGTTTGAGGATGAATTTGAGACATTTGACGTTCTGGTATCCCCGACTATGCCCATTACGGCTTTTCCTACTGACAAATACCCTCAAAAAATTGGAGACCAAGACCCTTATCCCAATCCGGGGTGGGGATTTGTACCTTTTACTCATCCAATTAATACAATTGGGTTTACGGCAGCCAGTATTCCATGTGGATTCGACTCTGATGGAATGCCCGTAGGCCTGCATATCGTGGGCAAACATGGCGATGAAGAGACTGTTCTTGCCGTTAGTGCCGCTTTTGAATCGGCCCGACCATGGATTCAACGCAGGCCGCCTGTAAGTTAGATAAAACGCATTTTGGAGAATTTAGAATGATAGATTTAAGTAATAAGAACGCGTTAGTTACGGGAGCAGCCCTTGGCATCGGTAAGGGCATATCAAAGGTTCTGGCCGAGCAGGGAGCTAACGTAGTGGTGAGTGATATCGATCTAGAAGGTGCCCAACGCACTTCCGAAGAGATTGTTAAATCGGGCGGACAATCCCAGTCAGCCTGCTTGGATGTCACGAGTCCCGATGCTGCACAATCGCTACTTTCAGACCTATTGGAACAATTAGGCCAAATAGACATTGTGGTAAATAACGCCGGTGTTGTTGGAGCAGATGGCTGGTGGGAGAGAAAGGTGCCGAGTGAGGATGACTGGGACACAGTGCTGGCTATCAACCTCAGAGGTGTGGTAAATGTTTCACTGGCTGTTGAAGGTAGTATGAAAGAGAGAAAGCAGGGGAAAATAATAAATATTGCCTCGATCGCATCCCGACAGGGTAGCCCTTCCATACCCCACTACAATGCTTCGAAAGCTGGAGTTGTGAGTTGGACACAGTCCCATGCGCTTCAGCTGGCTCCATATCAAATCAACGTAAATGCAATATGTCCTGGCTTATTATGGACACCATTATTTGAACATCTTATTGGGCGGCCAGATTTTTTGGATAACCAAGCTTTGGAAGGACTTACTGGCCGGCAGCGATTTGAAAAGATCATCGAGCTTGGTACCCCAATGCAAAAAGAGCAGACGCCGGAAGATATTGGCAAATTGGCGGCCTTTTTGGCTTCCGATGACGCCCACAATATCACAGGGCAGGCGATTAATGTTGATGGAGGGCGACGGATGAATTAAATCTCCTGATTTCCTTTGTTGGCACTTGCCTGGTCAGAGAGTTTATAAGAATGGAGCTGTTGGATGGAATACGATTACATAGTTGTTGGAGCCGGGTCTGCTGGAGCCATTATAGCTACAAGATTGAGTGAAGATGAATCTAAATCTGTGCTTCTCCTGGAGTCAGGTAGTGACTATGAGGATTTTTCTTCACTCCCAGAAAAATTTAAGTACGGTTATGGCCCTGAGCTTTTAGACGAACCAAACTGGTGGCTTGACCCTGGTGATGAAAAACGTTGGCTTTTTGTCGCCGATGCTACAGAAGAGCAAGATTCCCCAATGTTAATTCCCAGGGGTAAAGCTATGGGCGGTTCTAGTGCCGTGAATGCACAGATTTTTCTTCGGGGAGATCCGCAAGACTATGACACGTGGGCGGAGCATGGAAACGAAGAATGGAGTTTCGAAAAGTGTCTTCCCGCCTTCAAAAAATTAGAGAACGATACTGATATGGGGGGGGATTTTCATGGCCATGATGGACCCGTACGTGTTCGCCGGCATCCAAAAGACGAATGGACCCGCGATGCAGAAGCTTTTTTCCAAGGATTTAGGGATATAGGATTTCCTGCTACAGAAGATCATAATGATCCTGATTCAACCGGCGTCGGCCCCATGCCATTTAACACTATTAACAGAGTTCGTCAGAGTACAGCTTTGACTTACCTAAACCCTGCCCGAAACCGTAAGAACCTAACCTTGAAAGCTGACTGCAATGTCCGAAAAATAAAATTGAGTAATAAAAAGGCTGTTGGGGTAGAAGTAGAGAAAGATGGAGATGTCTTTATCGAGAAAGGAGCGGAAATAATTGTCAGCGCTGGTGCAATAGGGTCACCGCAATTGCTTATGCTGTCCGGTATAGGCCCTAATGAGCATCTCGGAGGAAAGGGAATAGAGGTGTTACATCACCTGCCCGGTGTAGGCCAAAATCTAAGAGATCATCCCCAGGTTCGCCTTATATGGGAAGTAAATGATGACTATGAGCATCTAAAGGATGGATCCAAGCGTGGCGCCACGGTTGCAATAAGATACACCGCTGAAGGATCGGAACTTCACAACGATATGATGGTTCATCATACTGCCACAGTTCCACAAAAGTTTTACATGACTGATGGTGAGGATATGTATAAAGGCGTAGGTATGAGTGCTTGCCTGTATCTTCAAATAGGCTCAGGGGAGCTTTTGTTGAGATCCTCAGATCCACAGGTTCAACCTCATCTGAACTATAACTACTTTAGGGAAGAGGAGGACCTAAGACGGATGAGGGAGTGTGTGAGATTGTGCGCAGAGGTGGGCGATGGAAATTCTTATGAATCAATCGTCACAAGACGTATTCAACCTACCGATCAAGAGTTAAAAGATAATGATTTACTAGATTTATGGATCCTAAAAAACGCAACAACCAGTCATCATATAAGTGGTACGTGCAAAATGGGACCTGAATCAGATTCGATGGCTGTTGTTGACCAGTATGGTAAGGTCCACGGCTTTGAAAATTTACGTTTGGGTGATGCGTCTATAATGCACGACTGTGTAAGGGCAAACACAAATGTTCCCGCAATGATGATCGGAGAAAAAATCGCTGAATTTATCAAGCAAGGTAAATGAGCACCAATGTATATGCTAGGACCTAGATGGGTTTATTTACCATTGGGCCTTGTGTGCTTTCTGGTTACCGAAAACCAACCGGGCAAAATCTAAGAGGAGTCTAAACGTGGGTACATTAGAAGAGAAAGTGGCAATAGTAACCGGTGCTGGCCAAGGTATGGGTAGCGCTATAGCCCATTCACTAGCTCAGCAGGGTGCCTCAGTCGTTGTTAACGATATAAACGAGACCACGGCTAAGGCAACTGTCTCTGATATCAAAAGCTATAACTCTGCCGTGATTTCATATGTTGGTAATGTCACCGATATTCATGATGTCGAACAAATGATCAAGCATACCGAAAATAATTTTGGACACACCGATGTATTGGTCAATAATGCTGGAGTATTACGACCCACACCCCTGCTTCAGATATCAGAAGAGGAATGGGATTACGTGGTTGAAGGGAATTTGAAGTCGACTTTTTTGTGTTCCAAAGCCGTATTGCCTTCAATGCAGCAAAATAGATGGGGGAGGATAATCAATATTTCATCAAGTGCTGGGAAAAATGTCAGCACTATTGGTGGAGCACATTACACGGCCGGGAAAGCCGCAGTGCTTGGTTTGACAAGGCATGCGGCTAAAGAAGTTGCCGAATATGGTGTAACCGTGAATGCGGTGTGTCCTGGCTTGATCGATACGGAAATGGTGAGATCAACTATTTCAGATGAAAGAAAACACGAATATGCAAATATATTTCCTGCAAAGCGGCTTGGACAACCTTCAGAGGTGGCTGACCTTGTTGCATTTCTGGCATCTGATCAGGCCTCGTATATAACGGGGGCATCCATCGATATAAATGGTGGAGACCTGATGATATAAAAAGGGGAATGAGGTTGAAATGGATAATATTCTTGTAACTGGCACCGCAGGGCAAATCGGGTCTGAGCTGGTTCCTGCTCTAAGAGACAATTACGATGGTGATACTGTGATAGCAGGATGGAATAAGACCCCTTTATCTGAAGACATACTTGAAACTGGCCCAAATGTTGTTCTGGATGTAACAGACTTCAATGCTTTAGAAAAAATCGTGAGAGATTTTAAAGTCGGCACAATATTTCACATGTCATCAATACTGTCAGCTACTGCTGAAACCATAAGAACCATTGCCCATGACGTGAATATAAACGGCACATTCAACATTTTAGAATGTGCATATTTAAACGGCCTGGAGAAAGTGATACTGCCAAGTTCTATTGCCGCTTTTGGAGATAAGACTCCTCGAACCAGGACACCCAACGACACTATTCAAAACCCCGACACAGTTTATGGAATATCAAAGGTTTTTGGAGAATTGATGGGCAATTATTACCACTCAAAGCTGGGATTGGACGTGAGGGGGATAAGATTACCAGGAATCATTAGCTGGAAAACAGAACCGACAGCCGGGACTACAGACTACGCAGTGGCGATGTTCTATGAGGCAATAAGGAAAAACTCGTACGAATGCTATCTTGCCCCCGACACTGCTTTGCCCATGATGTATATGCCAGATGCAATCAATGCCTTAATCAAGTTATACCAGGCTGATTCGCAGGTTTTGATTCACCACTCCGATTTCAATATCCACGCGATGACTTTTACCCCGGACGATCTTGCGAGAGAGATAATGAAAATCAATCCCCGGTTTGAAATCAGTTATAAAATAGACCCTGTCAGACAGTCGATGGCAGATTCATGGCCTATATCCCTCGATGATTCCAAAGCCAGGGAGGAGTGGGGCTGGGAACCTGAATATACAATACAAGATTTGGCCGAAGATATGTACTTGAACCTTACAAAAAAACTTTCCTAGTCAAATGCAGAAAGAACCTCTTCGTCAAGTGCCTGTAGGGATTCACTGTCACTTGGTCTCGGTGAAAACATAATTTCATCTACACCTGCTTCCATGAATTCTCCAACCCTTGAAACGATGTAGTCGGCACTACCAGCAACCGTTCCAGGTCCAACTTGCTGGATAAAAGCATCTGTTTCCGTTTGATTGTTTGACAGTTTAGTAGGCATTGAAATTGTAAGAGATATTTCTGAGGGATCCCTGCCAGCATCTTCACAATGTTTATGTAGAATATCGACTTTTCGGTTAAACAACTCTAGGGACATGCCACCATAACGTACGTTTTCTTCTTTACCCACACCGAAACCATCTAGGTTCCACATGTCCCCGTATTTAGCTAGTGTCCTAAGTGTGCGTTTCTCTCCCAAACCTCCGATCATTATTGGTATATGTGGCTTTTGAACGGATCTTGGGGATAACGGTGCGTTCTCCAAGCTGTAATATTTTCCTTTGAAATTTACGGGTTCCTCAGAGTTTAGAAGCATCCTGATAAGAGCACACGACTCCTCGAATCTATCTGAACGTTCCCTTAGGGATGGAAATTCCCAGCCATAGGCCTCGTGCTCCCTTTGGAACCATGCGGCGCCGTGGCTGAGTATGAATCTGCCTCTAGATATCTGGTCTATGGTCGTTGCCATCTTTGCCACTAATGCAGGATTTCGATAGGTATTTCCATTCACCATATGACCCATTCGGAGCCTTTCGGTCATTCCAGCGACAGCAGCTAGTAGAGACCACGATTCAAAAATAGGTTGATCTTCAGCTCCCTTCCACGCAGCTGGCGGTATAAAATGGTCAGGGAACCATATGCTATCCCAGTTTCCTGACTCCATAGTTTTTATCGCTGTTTCAATGCTGTCCCATGTGGTGGTGTAACTTGATATTGATGCTCCAAATTTCATTTAGTCATCCTTATAGTTGCTTGGTGTTTCACGGTTACATCTTATACCTACCAACTTACTTCAGATAACTTCTTGGATAATAGACATACCGTGTAACATTTGATTGACTTTATTTTATTTTGCGTCTGTTTTCTGCTTTTCTTTCGATGTGTTAAATTAGCCTAGATTAACTAATCAGACTAACGGAGAGATGCATCATGACCACCTATGAGCCAAATATGGTACTTGCCGAAAAGGAATTTTCTGTAGTAGGTACTAGACCTATCCGTCATGATGGTGCTGATAAAGTAACCGGCCGTGCTCGTTATAGCGCTGATTCATTTCCTGCAGGCTACCTGCATGGAAAGATTCTTAGAAGTCCCCACGCCCATGCAAGGATAAAGTCTATAGATACATCTAAAGCTCTTGCCTATCCCGGGGTTAAATCTGTTATGACAGGAGCTGATTTGCCAGAAGTTTCGGCAGAGGTAGCTGATTTAGAGGAAGGTGCTGCTGTTAATTATGGTTTCTATAGCCGGAACGTAATGGCGAGAGAGAAAGCTCTCTATGTCGGTCACGCAATAGCCGCAGTGGCTGCTATTGACCCTCATATTGCCGAGGAAGCTTTGGCTCTAATAGAAATTGATTATGAGGTTCTGACTCCAGTTTTAACGGCTGAAGATGCTCTTAAAGACGATGCGCCTGTTTTGCATGATAGGTTATTGACTCAGTCAAGTGTCTTGTTCAGGGTAGGCGGATGGGGTGATGAGGGTACTGCAGGCTCGACTAACTTGGCCTTAAAAATAATTTCTCAAGAGGGAGATGTTGATAAGGCATTTGCTGAATCTGATGTGGTCGTCGAGCGGCAATTTAGAACCAAGGCAGTTCACCAAGGCTATATAGAACCCCAAGCAACCACTGCTTTCTGGAATGAAGACGGAAAGGTGACTGCCTGGTGTAGTACACAACAACTATTTGCTTTCAGAGATCACATATCTGCGTTGCTGGATATACCTGTGGGAGATGTCACTGTGGTGCCTTTGGAAATTGGTGGTGGCTTTGGAGGCAAAGGGCAGGGCGGAGTTTATTTGGAGCCGGTTGCGGCTGTTTTGTCTAAAAAATCAGGTTCCGCTGTAAAAATAACGATGACCCGAGCCGAAGTTTTCATGGGAACAGGACCGACATCTGGTACAGCCATGGAAATAAAACTGGGGGCTTCCAAGGACGGTAAACTCACGGCAGTGAAGGCTAGACTCACTTTTGAAGCCGGAGCTTTTCCGGGGTCTCCGGTAGCAGGTGGAAGTAGAACTATGCTGGGTCCATATGTCATACCCAATGCGTATGTTGAAGGGTTGGATGTTGTCACAAATGTGCAAAAATCTTCTGCTTACAGAGCACCAGGTTCCCCGGCTTCTGCTTTTGCAATTGAGACTGCGATTGACGAAATAGCTGAGAAATTGGATATAGATCCCATAGAATTTAGGCTCCTGAATGCAGCCGAAGAAGGTACCCGTCAACCTGCCAACGGTCCGGTATACCGAAAAATAGGGTTAGTGGAAACATTAGAAGCTGCAAAAAATCATCCTCATTACGCTGCAGATATAGCAGGCATTGCAAGGGGACGTGGTATCGCCTCTGGTGCCTGGTTCAACGGAAGTGGCCCGGCTAGTGCCGTTGCAAGTGTAAACCCAGATGGGACAGTCTCATTGGTTGAAGGTTCTCCGGATATCGGAGGTAGTCGAGCTGCAATGGCCATGCAGGTTGCCGATGTGCTCGGATTAAAAGCGGAGGATGTGAACCCATCCATTGGTGACACCGACTCGATAGGTTATAGTTCCGGGGCTGGTGGGAGTGGAGTGACTTTCAAAACTGGTACAGCATGTATAGAAGCCGCCTATGATATTAAGGCTCAGATGGTAGCTCGAGCCGCTCGTATCTGGGATGTAGATGCCTCTGAAATCGAGTATGAAGGATCAACTATAAGGCATAAAAGTGATCCTGAATTAAGTATTCAATTCGCTGAATTGGCGAATGCGCTCAACGGCACCGGTGGCCCGATAGTTGGTCGTGCTACGGTAAATCCGGGAGGGGTGGGTAATTCTTTCGCAGTTCATATTGTTGATGTTGAGGTGGATAAAGAGACCGGGAAGGTCGATATATTGAGATATACCTCTATGCAGGATGTCGGAAAGGCTATCCATCCTAGCTATGTTGAGGGCCAGCTGCAGGGTGGGGCTGTGCAAGGAATAGGTTGGGCCTTGAATGAAGAATATGTTTTCAATGGTGAAGGGAATATGGTTAACTCATCCTTTCTGGACTATAGGATGCCTGTCGCGTTGGATTTACCAATGATTGACACGGTACTTGTAGAGGTTGCTAACCCGGGACATCCATTTGGCCTCCGTGGGGTGGGAGAGGCTTGTTTGATACCTCCAATGGCCGCTATAGCCAATGCTATTTATGATGCAGTGGGAGTTCGGATGACTGAATTGCCTATGTCTCCAGGCAGGGTGTTAGATTCCTTAAATGCACAGGTGGAAACTAGGCGTGAATTTCTATAACGTCCCCATCTGACAACTCATGTCCTCTACCGACACGTTGTCCGTCAAATTTGCCTGAATTCCCCCATAGGATGGCATACTTCAGTCCATGGCTAAGTTCTTTGTGTACTTGTTGAGCCGCTTCGCCAACGGTGCTGCCAATGGGGAGGACCACGGGGTTTTCTTTGATGAAATCGTCTAGCCGTTCTCTTGGTGACTTAGTATAGATACGTATTATTTTCAGGCTTTTAAACAATTCTTCTGCGAGTTCATCCAACCCTACTTCTTCATGGGCACTTGCCATAATCAGCGGAAATTTCCCCCCGTAATGAGTTTCCATGTACCCATAATTATCCAAGGCGCCAGGGATATCTGACTTATTGCAAACTATTATTGTGGGTTTTGAGGTAAATTGGTCATGTCCATCTGAATATTGTCCCTTTTGCAACAACTTAAATCCCCACTCTTCCAGTTCTTTAAAAGAATTTTCTGTTTGATCGACCGGATTATTTGTCAAATCTGCTACAAAAACGAATATATCACTTGTTCTCAGGAGGCCGTAAAGTCTACTTTGGGTCGCGATATTATCTATCGGTGGGGTGTCAATCATCTGTATGTATATGTCGTTATATGGATACATGCCAGGTATAGGTTCTTGCGTGCTCAGTTCGTATGAACCTACCTTAGTTTTTGCCCCTGTTGCCGAAGATAATAGTAGCGATTTCCCAACGTTGGTGGGTCCTATCAAGGTGGATCTGCCGGCACCTTCTTTAGGCAGGGAAAATGGCTCTGTACGGCCACCTTTTCCACCGGACGAGGTCTCCAAGTCAGACATCAACTTGGACAATCGGGCTCTGAGTTGGGCCTTTAAATGATCTGTGCCTTTATGTTTAGGCATAATCTGGAGCATCTCTTGCAAGGCTGCTATTTTGCCTTGCACTGAGACAGCTTCTCGGAATCTTTGTTCCGCATCCCTGTATTGAGGTGGCACATTAGTAGGCATCTTTACAGATAATACCCATGCTTCAAGCTCTCTTCAACAGTTAGGGAATCCTACAAGCGTCGTAGTACTTCCCCGACTATATTGCGGATTCCCCGGCCTCTCCGGTTCTGACACGTATTGTATCTGAAATTTCAGTCACAAATATTTTCCCATCCCCAATTTCACCGGTTCTGGAAGCAGAAACAATTGCTTCAACCACAGCATCCTTTTTGTCATTAGACACGACAGTGACAAGTAGAGTCTTGGATGAAGCCGACCTAGTGGTCTGTCCACCTCTTCCGGTAACCACTTCAACACCTTTCTGTTGTCCTTGTCCTGTGACGTTTTGATAATGGAATCCTGTGACACCAGCTGCTAGAAGTGAATCGGTCACCGCACCTACTCTTTCAGGCCTGAATATCGCCTCTATCTTTAACATATACGCCCTCCTTTGAAACATTTACAATCCCGATATTACACACGGTGTAACATTTTGGCAACAATTAAGAAATAATTATGTAACATTATAGTAATGATGTAAAAGAGGGTTCGGTGCTAATCGAACCCTCTTTGTTAATATGCCGAGACTTGACTAGTTTGCTCCGTCTTGTACGGCAGACTGTTCTCCGTGTTCCGCTAAATCAAGCCCTATATCCTCATCAGATTCACTGGACCTTAATCCGAGCCCAGGAATTTTATCCAAGATAAATAAGATAATTAAACTTACTATGCCGGAATATGCTACGGTGGCGATTACTGCAACCGCCTGAATACCGACTTGTTTTACATTACCTTCGATGAGTCCTTGTGTACCACTTATTGCCTCGAGTGCGAATATGCCGGTGGCGATCGCTCCCCATATACCGCCAATTCCGTGAACCGCAAACACGTCGAGAGCGTCATCCATATTGGTTTTGTGAAGGAGCTCCACAGCGAAAAAGCAAATCAATCCTGCTCCGAATCCGATCGCAAGTGATCCCATGGCGTTTACAGCTCCTGCGGCTGGAGTGATGGCAACCAAACCAGCTACTGCTCCTGTAGCTACTCCAACTGCCCCCATTTTCCCAGTTTTTAGATGCGATATCACACCCCAAGTCAATGCAGCTGTTGAAGCTGCGAGGCTGGTAACCAAGAAAGCATTTGCCGCCGAATCGTTAGCAGCTACCGCTGAACCCGCATTAAATCCAAACCATCCAAGCCAGAGGATTGCGGCTCCAAGAACCACATACGGAACATTATTGGGTTGTATTCCCGGGTTTCTTCGTTTTCCAACTAGAAGTGCTGCCGCAACTGCTGCCATTCCAGCATTTATGTGGATTACGGTTCCTCCTGCGAAGTCGAGGGCCCCAAGATCCCATAGCCATCCGTTTATCTCCGTACCATCTGCCAAGACATTAGAAGCCCAGACCCAATGTGTTATGGGCGCATAAACCAAGGTGCTCCATATTACTAGGAAAATTAAGTAGGTACTAAATTTGAATCTTTCTGCAAAGGCTCCTGTGATAAGAGCCGGAGTGATAACGGCAAACATCATTTGAAATGCTACGAACAACAAAGGAGGGATATCGTCTCCTTCTGCTGAAGCAAAGGAAATGCCAGATAATCCAATATGACTGAAATCTCCAATAAACGCATTGCCGGTGCCGAAAGCTAGGCTGTAGCCCCAAAGTACCCAAACGATGCTGACTATCGCGATCGACATGAAACTCATCATTATCGTGTTGATTATATTTTTTGCTCTTACTAGACCTCCGTAAAAGAAAGCTAGTCCTGGCGTCATAAAAAATACCAGTGCAGTGGCCATCAACATCCAAGAAGTATGTCCTGAATCCATATTAAACCTCCGTATTACGACGAATAACTTTGGTGTGACTAATTCGGCTGAATTATTTAATTTGTAGTCTATGTAGTTGATGTTTCTTAAGTATTGCCCTGCTGTTAAATAGATGTTGCTTGTGTGTTACAGAAGTATGTCTCGGGCAATCTAGGCCTCTGTAATTTTTTAGTTTGAAGTGTAAAAATACTATATGTAGAAGGCTAAATGCAGAAAGAAAACACCATATGTAGTAGAAAAAGGGTTGCGTTAAGTTTAATTATATGAATAATATGACTTATATAGTAAGTCCTCACAAGGAGGGAGATATGGAAGCGTACTGCGTTAAGTGCAGGGCCAAGGTTGAAATAAATAACCCTCAGCAGGTCACATTGAAAAATGGTAGACCCGCTACTAAGGGCATTTGCTCTAAGGGATGCGGAACTAACGTTTTCCGAATTGGTAAGGCCAGCTAGCACTGCAGAATTTATAGCACGGTGGGGTGGATTTAATTAAATCCACCCTTACTGTATCGTTGTGGAATGATTCTTCCAAATACAACTGAAGGATCTAACCCCGCTTTGTCGGGGTTTTTTTGTTGCAGTTTTTCTAGGCCCAATCGATTTATGCTTTTATTAGACTCTCTTTTGATCGTAACTATGGAATATTGGATCTAGCTAATGGGATTTAAATGTGGAATTGTAGGGTTGCCTAATGTTGGCAAATCCACCCTTTTTAATGCTCTTACCAAAACAGCGATGGCTCAAGCTGAGAACTACCCCTTTTGCACAATAGAGCCGAACGTAGGAGAAGTGGCAATACCAGACCCGAGATTGTATAAACTAGCTGACATAGCTAAGTCCGAAAACATAGTTCCTACTAGAATGACTTTTGTGGACATAGCCGGATTAGTAAAAGGTGCTTCTAAAGGAGAGGGGCTAGGAAACCAGTTCCTTGCAAATATCAGGGAAATGGATGCCATAGCTTATGTTCTGAGATGTTTTGATGACGCAAACATTGTTCACGTAGAGGGGAAAATAGATCCCATTTCAGATCTTGAAATTGTGGAAACTGAGCTGATGCTTGCAGATCTTGAAACGTTGGAAAAACGAGAACCTTCTTTAGAAAAAAAAGCCAAAAGTGGAGATAAGGAATCACAGGATATATTGGAGCTTGTACAAAAAGCCTTGGTTCTACTTCGAGAGGGTTGCCCGGTACGAATGTTGGAAAATAAACCTAATGAGGAAACTTTATTTAGGAGCCTTCAGTTACTGACTGCTAAACCTGTTTTGTATGTTTGTAATGTTAATGAGTTAGACGCCTCTCAAGGAAACCAATATTCGGAATTGGTTTTTAATACGGCAAAAAAAGAAGGGGCAGGCGCTGTTCTGATCTCTGCCAAAATAGAAGCTGAACTCTCCCAACTTGATTCAAATGATCAACAGGAATTTTTGCATGAACTTGGATTAGAGGAGCCAGGGTTGGTGAGGATGATATATGAAGGGTACGATTTATTAGACTTGATGACATTTTTTACGGCTGGGCCGAAAGAGTCTAGAGCCTGGACGGTTCCTGC
>DJMH01000007.1:0-5713 GCA_002435305.1 Dehalococcoidia bacterium UBA6495 | reverse complement strand
ATTAGAGCCGAAGTTATTTCTTTTGCAGATTATGTTGAATGTAATGGAGAACAAGGAGCTAAAGAGGCTGGGAAGATGCGTGTAGAAGGTAAAGATTATGAGGTTCAAGATGGCGATGTCGTTTTATTTCGATTTAATGTGTAGCAACCAAATTCATCTTTCTCCAGCGGTATATTGAACCAAATCAATTAGAAAGAGATCGCACCGCTTTTTCATCTACTGTTATGCCTAGCCCCGGGCCTGTTGGAACTTGTAACCTTCCGTTAATCAATTTGAATGTGTCTGGGCTGATATCATCTCTTATAGCACTAGGGGTTCTGTCGTATTCCATTACTGTTTCTTGAACAAAAGGTTCAGGATTCCTGCTGGGCGGACATGGAGGTAATGTTGAGGCTACTTGTAGACTAGCTGCAATCATAATGGGAGATCCCCAGACGTGAGGATTCACCTGAATTCCCATCGTGTTTGCAGTCATAGCGACATTTCTCATTTCTGAGATTCCACCGACATTGATTATGTCGGGTTGGACTATGTCATAAGCTCTTCTAGATAAAAATTGCTGAAATTCATACCTTGTGCGGAGATTTTCGCCCCCTGCTATAGCCATAGGTAATGAAGATTTGACATTTAAATAGCCATCAATATCTTGAGCATTTACAGGTTCTTCGAACCAAACGAGGTCCAAAGATGCGAGCTTTCGGCCAATTCTTATGGCTGAAGACGCATTGTAAGCTTGATTTGCATCTACCATTAATTTAATGTCGGGACCAATTTCGTCACGGATAGCTTTTACTCTAGTTACATCGTCTTCGATTTTCAGTCCACCTATCTTTGTTTTCATTCCCATGAATCCGGATTCAACGTACCCCCTAGCCTCGGCTAATAAACGAGCTGGCAATTCTCCTTCGGTGTAGTACAAGCCTGTTGCATAAACGGGGACGCTGTTTCTGATTCTGCCACCTAAAAGGTCGGATATAGGGAGTCCTAAAACTTTTCCTGTTATGTCCCATAACGCTGTGTCGATGGCGCTGATGGCAGACCCCCCGTACCCCACAGCAAGGTTAGCGTTATATAGGGAATGGAACATCTTTTGCCATAACCCCAATCTATTAGTCGGGTCTTCACCTATTAGCAATGGAGCTAAGACGTCTTCAACAACTACGGCTGACGGGCCACCACATCCCTCTCCCCATCCAATTGTGCCGTCGTCGGTAGTGACTTTTACAAGACCTACAGACCTGCTGCTTATTGTGTCTTGTGACCATCCGAAGGGTATCTCTAGGGGAGCATTGAGTTGGAAGGTCTCCAAATTTCTTATTTGCATAAACTTCTCCAGACCCTTGACCTTTTTATGGGATGCTAACAAGCAATTCTTGTTCCATCAACCCGCCTTTTTTTCTGTTTTCGTTAAGATTTTATTAACAATCTGTTGTTTTATGTTGTTTTCCCCACTCTTGAAGTGTTGCGAGTGAACTGTAAAATATATGATTAACAATTCATGTCGATTAATTCACGAATAAATACGAAAAATATCCAAAATTTACACACGTTCGATGCCTTTAGAAACGGCAATTATCGTCTTTTGTGGGGGACGAATATTTCGATGTATGTATCTAGATGGATGCAAATGACTACCTTATCGTGGTTCGTCTTGGAACAAACAAGGTCACCATTTTCCGTTGGACTGGTGGGTTTCTTTGGGATGGTACCTTTTCTGGTTCTCGGTATTTTTGGGGGATTCCTTGCTGATAAATTAAACCGCAAAAAATTAATAGTTGTGACTCAATTTCTTAATTTGGCGGCAGCTACCGTAATGTCTCTGCTATTTATATTCGGGTCTGTGGAATATTGGTATGCATATATAGCGATATTTATCCCAGGGTTAGGTTGGTCTCTAGACAACCCCTCCCGAAGGTCTTTAATTATGGATATGCTCGGATCCAGAGGAATAACCAATGGTGTGGCTTTAGATTCTGTAGGAATGCATGTAAGCAAAATGGTTGGCCCAGCACTTGCCGGAGCGATGATTTTCCTCGTGGGCGTTGGTGGATCCTATGTGATGCTCACCTCATTTATGACTGTCGGATGCCTAATGATTTTGAAGGTTTCCCATTCTAAAAATAGAATTGATGTTGCGAACGAGGGAGACGATCGTGTAGGAATTTCCCAGATATATGCAAACTTGGCTGAAGGGTTTAAATATGCTTTTACGAACCAGACTATTTCTGCTGTTATCGTCATTACGATATTAATGAATCTTCTTCTTTTCCCTTACATGCAGATGGTGACTGTGATTTCTAAAGAGATATTAAATGTAGGGCCTTTGTTAATGGGTATTTTGATGGCTAGTGATGGGTTGGGAGCATTAATTGGCTCTATTGGAATAGCATCACAGAGCAGAATGAAATACCACGGTAGAATATATTTGTATGGTTCTTTATTGTCCCTTGTGGCACTGTTTCTCTTTTCCAATTCCAGTTGGTATTTTCTATCGCTCCTGGTGTTATTGTTTTTGGGAATTGGTACCTCTGGATTCGGAACCATGCAATCGACTATAGTCTTGCTGGTTTCTAAGGCTGAACTTAGAGGAAGAGTCCTGGGAGTCGTTACCATAGCAATCGGTGCGGGCCCAATCGGATCTTTAATTATAGGAGCTATCTCTGAATGGATTGGTGCCCCTAATGCCTTGATGATAAATTCAGTAATTGGATTTCTGCTGGTCGCAATAGCAGGTCTATTTATGCCCTCGATAAGGGAAAAGATCATCCCCTTTGTTGAAGCAGAAGCGGTGAATCACCCGACTCGGTCTGGTCTACCGACGAAGGTTTGACGAAATCGGTGTAGTGTGTGTTCCGGTTCAACAGGTGCTACTGAAAGGTATGGCTCGTCTTCTATCTTAGCTACTATGAACCATGGGCCATCTTCGTTCAATGCTTGCAGGAGTATTGAGTCTAACTCTTCCTCATCCGCTACTGTAAAGGATTTTTCGATCCCGTTGGACTTGGCTACCATTTCTAAATCTGTTCCAAATGCGGTATGGCTTTTCTGATGTCCGGTCTGACCCCATTGTTCATTATCCCAGACAATAATTATTAGATTGGCCGGAGTCTCCCGTCCAATCGTTGCTACCGTCCCAAGATTCATTAATATCGAACCGTCACCATCCAGTGAAATGACTTTTTCATCGCAGGATAAGGCCATTCCTAGTGCAATGGATGAACAGAGGCCCATAGATCCATAAGTGTAAAAATTTCTGTCTCGATCTGAAGCATGCCATAGTTCATCAGATGTCGGTCCTAGGTTAGATACAACCGGTTCTCTCTCTAAATTACTTATTATTCTTTTAGTCGCTGAATATCTAAACATTTTTACCTCCATGAAGCAGAGGTGTCATACAAAGGGCCAAAGGTTCTCTTGACGCATAACATAATTTTAGAGCTCCATTGACCTTCTCTTCGAGTCTTTCCTCGCTATCTAAGGTGTAATGAGGAATACCGAGTACATCTAAAATGGGCCTTGTTGACCGGCCCATAGTTACCTGGGCGATATTAAACTCACCGTGTTCTCCTCTAAGGTTAATGAATATAGGAATGGGAATTCGGCTTGGTATAGCAAGTCCCGCCACAGCGTTAATAGAATTGCCGAACCCACTGGACTGCATGAAAACAGCAGCATTTCTGCCGGTAGCGTAAGCTCCGGCTGCGATTCCTAAAGCTTCCTCTTCGCGTGTTGCTGAGACCAAATGGAAATATTCGTCTTTATCCACTATCTTAGTGACTTGATGAATACTTGAATCGGGAACGTACGCTATCAAACTTATTTCATGTTCTTTGAGAGCATCTACAATAGTTTGTGCCCACGTCATTTTTATATTCCCATCACGTGATATCCGGTGTCGACATGAACTACTTCACCGGTCACGCCACTGGACATATCACTACAAAGATATAAAGCCGTTGAGGCCACTTCCTCGTGAGTTATATTTCTCTTCATCGGAGCCCTTTCCAGATGTGCTTTTTTCATGTCTCTATAACCACTTATAACTCTGGAAGATAATGTGTCCAGAGGCCCTGCTGAGATAGCGTTTACTCTTATTCCTTCGGGACCGAGATCGTTGGCTAATTGCCTTACTTCATTTTCCAGGGCCGCTTTTGCTGTGCTCATGATGTTATAACCAGGGAAGACTTTCTCTGCAGCCATAAATGACATGGTGATGATATTTCCTCCTTCAGTCATTAATTGGGAAGCATGTCTGGTTATTGAAACAAGAGAGTAGGCGCTAATGTCTAAGGCTATCCTAAATCCCTCACGGTCTGTATCCACGAACCTGCCACCCAAATCTTCTTTCTGGGCAAACGCTATCGAGTGAACAACGATGTCTACTTTCCCCGAAATGGAATTAATTTGAGAAAAGGCCGATTCAACGTTTTTTTCGTCGCTAACGTCACATTCAATCACAGAGACATTAGGAAGCTCAGATGTTAACTTTGAGACGGGTTCTTTGACTCTTTCGTTTTGATATGTAGCGACTATTTCTGCTCCGGCATCAGAGAGAATCTTAGTTATAGACCAGGCTATACTCCTTTGATTTGCAATTCCAAAAACAACGGCGGTTTTACCACTTAGATCTATTGTGTACATAAGGACCTCTAGTTCAGATATTTTTCTGCCTTGGGGTTGAATTTTATGGTCTACCCTACCGGCACGGCAACAGCTTAGATGTTATGTGCTTACCTTGTGTCGCTTATATCGCCTTGTT
The DNA here is from genome assembly GCA_002435305.1 of Dehalococcoidia bacterium UBA6495. GTDB lineage: Bacteria > Chloroflexota > Dehalococcoidia > Lucifugimonadales > UBA826 > UBA11996. Next base: position 954 of record DJMH01000007.1, on the reverse strand, counting down.
AAAATTTGTGTAATACTGGGGATTCGTCTAGCGGTAGGACAACAGACTCTGAATCTGTAAGCATAGGTTCGATTCCTATATCCCCAGCCAAAAACACTAACCGTGGCGCATTCGTCTAGCAGCGCAGTACACTGCCCTCTCAAGGCTCATGGCACAATAAATTGCGAGAATTTCAATTCTATTAGGAGCAATTATGAGAAAATGGAGTGAAACTAGTATTCTGAAGAAGATAGATAACCCGACTTCTGAGGCATATGAAATTAAGATTCATGCCCCAGAAATAACGTTTATTGGCGCCGAAGCACAACCTGATTTTGCTGTGGCTAACATCACATTTTACCCAGACCAAAGTGTCATTGAATTAAAGTCACTAAAACAATATTTTTACCAATTTAGAGATACGCGTATTTCGTATGAACGAATTATCAACACTATTTATGACGACTTAATGGATATTTACTCCCCGAAACGGATTCGCATGGTTATGGAATTCAATGTGCGTGGCGGAATATCCAGCAAATTGACAATCGATTCAGATTGGAAAGTTCGTGGCGGTAAAGAAGAGTTTAACGATTGGGCCAAAGCCGAATAATAGACTTGCCCGGGGGTGTTTATTCACCAGCTATTTTCCATCGCTCTAACAAAATGACTGTTAGTGGGTAGGGGGCTCGCTTTTCCCCTACTCATTCAGGGAACCATGGGCCACACATGATTTTGAATTATTTATAAGGGCACTATGAAACAGATAGCTTATTTCTCGATTGCTATATGCCTCTCGGTGGTCGTTTCATCATGTGTAGGCACAAGCGCAACAAAACCTGCATCCATGGTTGAAGACAAAACAGCTGAGAAGCTAGAACCTGAACAAATGGTTCGCCGAATTACTCCGAATCCGGGCAAATCGGCAACCCCAACACCAAAAGCAATATCCAGGGTTCTACCGGACTATTCTGG
>DJMH01000052.1:40561-63391 GCA_002435305.1 Dehalococcoidia bacterium UBA6495 | reverse complement strand
TATCCAACAGGAGGGGGAACGGGAATTGTCGGAATGTGGAAGGCCTTTCAAGAAATGGAAGAATTGGAATGGATCTCGTCGAAACGACCAAAAATGTTTGCTGTGCAGGCTGAAAATTGTGCCCCAATAGTTAGAGCATTTGAGAATGGGGATGAGTTTGCACAACCTTGGGAAAACGCCACTACTCTAGCGGCTGGTATTAGGGTGCCAAGTGCTATTGGGGATTACCTCATTTTAAAGGCAATCAGGGAGAGCGGGGGATCGGCTATTACAGTCTCAGATGATGAAATGACTGATATGACTGATCTTATCGGTAAACTTGAAGGTTTTTTTGTTTGCCCCGAGGGAGCTGCTACTGCATGTGGGGCAAAAAAATTGATAGAAAACGGTTCCATCGACCCATCTGAAAAAACCCTTTTATTAAATACAGGGTCAGGGTTGAAATATCTGGATATGTTGCCCCGACAGCCTATACCAAATCTGTAAGCGATATGTGAGGGGCATAAATGGTGAGAGAACTTTCGATCATCATTTTGACCATATCGTGATCCGGCACGCATTCAGGGCATTCCTCATTCGTCCCTTTGTTATATTTGACTGTAAGTTGATTTTCATTAAGTGATACCAAATCTAGAGACCCTCCTTCCGAAGCAACGATAGTCTCCATGTTGTCTAAAACTGTCCTTACTCCAGGATCATCGGTGTTAATAGGCATCAAATAAATCCTCCTCTAATTTAAGCGTTCAAAAATGGTGGCTACTCCCTGACCACCTCCAACACACATTGTCACGAGGCCAGTAGTGGAGTCGGATCTTTCCATTTCTTCCATTAGTTTTACCGTCATGATTGCACCAGTGGCCCCAACTGGGTGGCCTAGACTAATTCCGCTGCCATTCACATTGGTTTTTTCTATGTCCAGGTTTAGTTCTCGAATGCAGTAGAGAGCTTGAGATGCAAAGGCCTCATTAAGCTCAATTACATCAAAGTCATTTACGGTCATGCCTGATTTACCCATAGCTTTTTGGACGGCAGGAACGGGTCCAATACCCATCACTGCCGGTTCTACTCCCGCAATTCCCCTGGTGTGCCATTTCATTTTTGGTTTTATCCCCAAATCTGCAGCTTTTTGAGCTGACATCATTACTACAGCGGCAGATCCGTCATTTATGCTAGAGGCATTACCTGCGGTGACTGTCCCATCTTTTTTGAAAACAGGCCTCAAATTAGATAAACCTTCTATGGTTGTATCTGCCCTAGGTCCCTCATCTTCCATTACAGCTATAGGGTCTCCTCTTCTCTGAGGCACGGATACAGTGGTTATTTGATTGGTGAATCTTCCCTGAGATATGGCAGTGCTTGCGCGCTGGTGGCTTATAACAGCAAGTTCGTCCTGGTCTTCCCGAGACACGGAAAATCGCTCTGCTACATTTTCGGCCGTGACACCCATGTGATATCGATTCACTGGACATCCCAGCCCTTCAGTAAGTCCATCTACTAGCTGGGAATTTCCCATTCTTAATCCGTCGAACCGTGCTTTGTATTCTATAAAGTAGGGCACTTGGCTCATGTTTTCTGTTCCACCTGCTACGACGATGTCCGCCTCCCCTGTTCGCACCAGTTGGGCGGCCATGTTTATTGCTTCGAGTCCAGATGAGCATTGCCTATTAACTGCAATAGTGGGTGTATCATGAGGAATACCTGCCTTTAAGGAAGCTAAACGAGCAGCATAGCCGGCCTCAGCCGCTTGGATTGCGTTTCCCAATACGACTTCATCTACCATATCAGGGGATATGCCTGCTCTCTCAATAGCAGCTTTAATTGCAATGGATCCAAGATCTGGTGCACCAACATCTTTGAAAGCTCCTCCGAATCTACCAACTGGAGTCCTTGCTCCAGACACTATGACCGCATCATTCATGATTTTTCCTCCCACTTCTTAAATACAAATCAAACTCTACCTTAGCAGAGCCCAATGGCTGTATCAATTTAGCATCATATTTATATACGATTCTATTGTAATATTCATTTGTAATATTCATGCATTGTATTTGACAGTAAATTGAGGATTTGTTGTGTACGTTATAGGTACTGCTGGTCATGTTGATCATGGGAAATCTACGCTTGTCGAATGTCTGACAGGTATCGATCCTGACAGATTTCAAGAGGAGAAGGATCGCGGCATGACCATTGATATTGGCTTTGCCTGGATTACGCTTCCGTCTGGGAGAGAAGTCAGTATAGTTGATGTCCCCGGCCATGAAAAATTTGTCAGCAATATGTTGGCAGGGGTGGGTGGTGTTGACATGGCTCTCCTCGTTGTAGCAGCAGATGAGTCTGTAATGCCGCAAACTAGAGAGCATCTCGCAATTCTACATTTGTTAGGCGTCACCAATGGAGTGGTAGTTGTAACTAAGGAAGATTTGGTTGATGAAGATTGGCTGGAACTGGTCTATGGGGAGGTAGAGGAATTGTTGGCTGGTACTACCTTGGAAGGGGCCGAAATAATATCCGCTTCGGCAACTACCGGTTCAGGCATTTCCAATCTTTTGGATTCTATAGATTCCGCCTTGGATAAGACTACTGCAAAAAAGGATTTTAATAGACCCAGATTACCCATTGATAGAGCTTTCTCTATCAGTGGATTTGGTACTGTAGTGACAGGGACTTTAATCGATGGTTTTTTGTCAGTAGGCCAGGAAGTAGAAATAATTCCCATTGGGTTAAAGGCACGTATAAGAGGTCTTCAGTCTCATGGTAAATCAGGAGCCAGCTTTGGCCCCGGTACACGAGTTGCTGCGAACCTATCTGGAATAGAATCTACACAAATTACCAGAGGAGACGTTTTGAGTTTCCCAAATTTCATAGATCTCTCTGAGGCTTTTGATGTTCGGCTAAATGTTGTTGAAGATGCACCTAATCCATTACGTCACAACATGTTCGTTACTTTGCATACCGGAAGCTCCGAAGTTGTAGCCCGGTTGAGGTTGCTGGAGGAGGAGGAAGTACAACCTGGTAACACTACATGGGCACAACTTAAACCTGAAAATTCATTACCAGTTCTCAGAGGTGACCATTACATTATTCGATCAAATATGACTACACTTGGTGGAGGGCGTATTGTCGATACCCAAGCAAAACGGCATAGGAGGAGACACCCTCCCACCTTACAAAAACTCGAATCTCTGGAATTCGGCACCCCTTCTCAAATAATCCTCAATATTATTGAATCTGCTGTCCCATCTACTTTAGATTCGCTACTTTCATCCTCGACAATGCAGGAAGAAGAGATAGTTCTTACCATAGACTTGTTGAAAGCAGAGAAAGCTGTAATGTCTACATCTCCAGATATTGAGAAATCATATTTTTTCACCTTTAAAGGGTGGGAAGAGATCGGTTACCTAATTAAACAGAGCCTTAATTTGTTTCATGTACAGTTTCCTTTAAGGCAAGGTATGCCCAGAGAAGAATTAAGAAACAAATTGACTTTGCCTCCAGGAAGTTTTAACGCGGTTGTGGATGTTTTGGAAGAAAGTAGGGTGTTGAGAGATTTTACCTCCCTGATAGCTCTCACAGGTCATGAATCACACTTGACCGAAGAACAGAGTCGAATTTCCGAGGTCTACGTGGGAAATATATCTAAAGGCAAATTTTCACCACGGACGGATTTAGAAATAGATGCAGATATTCTGAATTTCCTGCTTGATAAGGGACAATTGGTTAGAGTGAGTGATGGGATAGTTTTCTCATCTGATGCATTTAAGGAGATGCTGGATGGGGTTCGTTCTTACATATCACAGCATGGGGAAATCACGGTTGGTGATTTCCGAGATATTTTCCACACAAGCAGAAAATATGCTTTGGGGTTTATGGATTACCTGGACCAGCAACAAATCACCAGGCGTGTTGGTGATGCTAGAATTTTAAGGGACTGAGGTCGGATTGTTGGAGCGGTATTTTTAATTAGTGACTATTAAAGAGTGGGCTTGTAGCTTAATTCTTCTTCCAGGATGATTGTTAGTTGAGGCACGAGGTCGGACTCTTCCTCACAAATTTTCTCCAGAGCCATTTTAAATAGAGTTAGTTGCCCTCTTAAATTGGTGTCATTGTGGTAGGCAATGGATGTAGGTACGGCCTCATAAAGACTCAACAAATCTAACTCTTCTTCAAGATTGGTACCTAGAAGATCAGATTTCTCGGCTATCTCAGAGACAATAATATCTATGTCCTTAAGACACGTTTTCAACTCATCGGACAGATCAGCCACAGCCATATCGAGGGCTGATTGGAATTTTCTTTCTGATAACGAGATCATCTAAAAATACTAGCATTTTTTCTACAGATATCTACATGCAATTGACCCATATTTTGCCCTGTTATACCGTACCCGCTATGGTTCTCTGATATATGGAAAAAAATGGAACAGTTATTGGATTCAGTGAGGTGATTAAATGAAGGTAACTCAGATAAAAAACTTCCCGATAGCCGACGAAGATGGAAGGGTGTATTACATAGTAAAAGTTGAGACGGACTCTGGAATTTATGGTCTGGGAGAAGTTGGTATACGTAATTGGGGAGGCGCGATTGGTAAGGCTGTTGAGCATCTATCTCAAGTGGTTATAGGGGAAGATCCGTTCAGCACGGAAAAGATGTGGCAACAAATGTTTCGTGGAGGATTTTTCCCTGCTGATAAAGTATATTCGTGTGCAATTAGTGCAATTGATATCGGATTGTGGGATATCAAGGCTAAGGCTCTCGATATGCCCCTATATAAACTCCTTGGTGGCCCGGTAAGAGATAAAGTGATCTGCTATCCACATACTCAAGGAGACACAATGTCGGAATTATTGGAAAACTGCAAAAGTCACATTGATGCCGGGTGGAAATTTGTTCGTTGGCATCAACCTGAGACCGGCCCGTCAGCTGTTTATGTAGACAATTTAAATACCTTGGAACCAGTTGAGTCGATTCGCATAGCTGAACAACAAATCGCTACCATAAGGGAAGCTGTCGGTCCCGATATCCAGATATGTTTTGATGTCCACACCAGATTAGATACAGCCCATGCAGTAGCACTTTGTAAAGCGGTGGAGCCCTATAGGCCATTTTTCATAGAGGACCCCTTAAGGTCAGAAAACCCATCTAGCTATCGGACCTTAGCAAGACATACATCCTTACCAATCGCGGCGGGGGAGCAATGGGCCACTAAATGGCCATTTAGGGAAGTGATTGAGGAAGAGCTGGTAAATTATGCTCGAATAGACCTATGCATTGTCGGCGGCATTACTGAAGCTCTCAAGATAACTCACTGGGCTGAAACACACTACATTGATATTGTGCCTCATAATCCTTTGGGCCCTGTGAGCGCAGCGGCTTGTGTTGCTTTATGCATGGCCTCAACCAACGTAGGCGTACAAGAAATGCCTAGGAGACCTGGATCTTATGCGACTGACTTATTTCCTAAACAAATTGAATGGGAAGACGGTTACGCTTGGTGCCCTGATGAGCCGGGAATGGGGGTGGACTTCAATGAGGAATTAGCTTTGGATCGTATAGTGGATCCTACAGGATGGCCTCCACAACTCAGGAGAAACGACGGGTCTTTCACTAATTGGTAAACCTGTTTTTGGTGAGTTTGTGTATATAGGAAATTACATGTATTCTTCCTCGTGGACTTTGCGAATCAGCTATTTGATTGCTAAGTACCGTTCGCTAAATTGTATCTAAATAGGGAGGTACGAAATTAATGACCGATTTAAGAAAGACGGTTGCTATAGTCGGAGTAGATGAGTCCGATGAAATTGGAAAAGTTCCCGATAAATCGAATCTAACTCACCATGCTGAGGCAGCCTACAATGCTTTGGAAGACGCAGGCATGTCTATGAAAGATGTGAATGGGCTTTTTACTGCAGGCACATCTACGTTGAATTTGGCCGAATATTTGGGTATTGAGCCGAGTTTTACAGATACCACCGCTGTTGGGGGTTCGTCATTTATAATTCATATCGCTCATGCTATGGCTGCTATTAATGCTGGATATTGCGATGTAGCACTCGTTACCCACGGCGAGGCAGGCCGAAGTAGAAGGAGTCGACCAGGTGGTGACGCCGCTGACCCTGGTTCACAGTTCGAAACACCGTACGGATTTCTAGGGGCACCGATTAACTATGCTATGGCAGCCAGAAGATATATGCATGTGTATGGGGAAGATAAAACCCGTCAGGCCATGGCAGAGATTGCAGTAGCTACCCGTAAGTGGGCACAGCTAAACCCAAAGGCCTATATGAAAGATGACATGTCCTTTGATGATTACCATAATTCACGATGGATATCTTGGCCATTCCATCTTTTTGATTGCTGTTTAGTGACAGATGCCGGAGGGGCATATGTGATCACATCAGCTGAAAGAGCTCGCGATGCCAAGAAAAAGCCTGTATGGGTTTTGGGTGCAGCAGAGTCGCACGACCACAATATGATCAGCCAAATGCCGGATCTCACACGTACGGTTGCAAAAAACACTGGACCACTGGCATTAGAAAGATCTGGGGTTACTCACGACGATATTGATCTCGCGATGATTTATGACTCTTTTACTTATACTGTACTCGCCACTTTGGAAAGCCTTGGGTTTTGCGAACCTGGGGAAGGCCCTGATTTTGTGGCTAATCAAAGAACAGCTCCAGGCGGGGATTTTGCCATGAACACATCAGGAGGTGGGCTATCCTACACGCACTCCGGTATGTATGGAATGTTCCTAGTTTTGGAAGCAGTCAGGCAGCTAAGAGGGGAGTGTGGGGATAGACAGTTGGACGATCCAAAATTGTGTCTGATCAACGGAACCGGAGGGTCACTGTCTTCCACCGGCACTACTGTTCTGGCAGTAGATTAATCTAAGGAGTATACACATGGCTTATAACAAACCATTACCGGTACCTCAAGGGGAATCGGATGTTTATTGGCAAAAGGCAAAACAAGGCGAATTATGGTTGAGGAACTGTAAGTCTTGCGGGAATGCCTATTTCTATCCGCGAGATATTTCTCCCTGCTGCTTCTCGAGGGATACAGACTGGATACAAGCTTCAGGTAAGGCTACTTTGTTTACTTATGGAATAGTGCAAAGAGCTCCTCACCCAGGGTTTGTTGACGATGTTCCTTTCGTGACGGCAGTAGTTGAATTGGAGGAAGGACCCAAGATGGCCACTAATATTGTCATCGAAGACCCTACGCCAGAGAATTTACAAATTGGTATGGCGTTGGAAGTTGTTTTTGAAGACATAACAGACGAACTAGCTCTTCCTAAATTCAAACCAGTCTAAGCGGTGACAAAGAAAAGGGTGGGCCTATTCATAACTCTCCCTTTTCTTTGTTAAAAAGATATTCCCTTCCGTGTAGGAACCGTTTTGCAGTTTTCTATTTAAGAGGGAATTAGGTGCAGCTAGCGCAAGGGCACAATTTTCTCAAAGTGTCAAAAGGAAAAATACCTGTATAGTGCGCGTCACTCCACAAAAATTGGATTGCATAATTACCGACCATTAAATGGTCCTCTGCTATCAGGTCTGAAGGTACGGTGGCTGGGTCTAGCAATTGCCTTTTACTCCACTCTTCAACACATTCCGCACACTGGCAGCTGATTCTTATTTCTTTGGCACCATATGTGCTTTCGTGGCCGTCATTCCACCTGATCAAAATTTTGTCCCCATATACCCCAACTTTGTCTATCTTCAGGCCTTGAGTCAAGCTTCACCCCGTTTTTATATTGATATTAGGATAATGCCATTTGCATTTTCACCACAACACAGGATGTAAGAAAGGAAACTTGGTTTATAATCTTTCTCGCATCAATATTCGGCATATTCGCAGTTGAGGTTTTACGGTTTGGCAAAACGCAAGGTAGGCAAAATCATAAGGCGAGCGAGTCTTAAATTTGGGGGTCCTGACATTGAGATTCCTATTGCAGCAGATCTTCTTAAGGTAGACGGAGTGCCGCAGAGAGACACGGAGGTATCTTATTACAGCAGAGAATTTCCTTTGGAAAGTTTTTCAATAACGCAAAGTGCTTCGGCGGTATGGGCCCAGAAAGAAAGAGCCGAGCATACCCCCGAAACTGAGGAACTTTACAGAGATTATCAAAAAAAAATAACCCCGTGGATAAACAAAATCAAGAGATCGGGGGAACGTGTTCCTAATGTTTCTTCACAGACAGAAAACGCCACTAAGGTAATCCGTGATAAGGCAAAAGAACTTGGATATAGCGAGATAGGGTTTACCAAGTTTGACCGAAGATATATTTATCAGAGCCGGAAGAGCTTTGTTCGGAATGATCTTCCTAATGTTATATGTTTAGCATATGAGCAAGAATATATTGAAACTCAAAATATACCTTCCTACTCCTCAGAGATTGCACAAGGTGATGCTTATTTAACCCAAGCTGACCTCTCTTTAAAACTGGCATATTTTATTAATGAATTAGGTTTCAGCGCCCAAATATCTGGGCCTGCATGGCATTTTGGACCCATGATACCTATGTTCGTAGAGGCCGGGTTGGGTCAGTTGGGGGTAAACGGCCAGCTGCTTTCTCCACACTTTGGATCTCGTGCCAGGTTACAGTTGATAATTACTGATGCACACCTTGACTATGATTCACCAATTGATTACGGCATGTATAAATTTTGCGAACTTTGCCAAGTTTGCTTTATGCGATGTCCAGGCAAGGCAATTCAATCACAAAGGGTTTGGTTTCGGGGAGTCGAAAAAAATAAATTAATTGCTAAGCGTTGTCGCCCGGTAATGGCTCGTTATTCAGGTTGTGGAATATGTATGAAAGTTTGTCCAATTCAAAAATATGGGATGCAACCCGTGATGGAACATTATGTAGAAACGGGGGAAGTGTTAGGAAAAGGAACGGATGACCTTGAATCGTATGAACTCGAAAATAAAGGGTATTTTAGAAGCGGAAAAGTGCCGGTATTTGATCGAGACTTCTTCGACATGCCTGAAGGGAGGACAGAACATAACTTGGTGGAAGAATTCAAGGATAATCTAATGAACATGAAAAACTTGGATAAACAAAGTGAGTATGAGTTATATTTAGAGTTTAAAAATGCCTTAGATTCATCAAAAACAAGGAAGGGAGAGGTAGTTGACATGGGAATGGATATGGAATTTTAACTTTTGTTGGGCATTCCGCTGTTACAAACCTTGTTGACCCATCGCTTGAATTTGTGATAATTTAGGCACGGTTAGCTAATGAAACACCGCGACGTTTAAAAGGAGGATAACATGGCAGGTGAAGGAAAATTTGAGGTAGAAATAATCTATTGTGTGCCTTGAGCGCATCACGGAATGGCGGCCTGGATGGCCAACGAGTTTTTCGCTGAAGCAGGGAAAGATATTGCTATAAGAATCACACCAGGAACGGGTGGGATCTATCAGGTATTTGCTGATGGAGAGAAGATATTTGATAAGGCAGAGGAAGATGGTGTGTTTCCGAATTTACCGAGAGTAAAAGAACTGAGGGCAGTTATTAGGGAAAAATTAGCAGCCCCTGTTGCCTAGACTTTAATAGGTTTTGAATTTTAAAAAACCCTGGGTTAGATTTCGATCCAACCCAGGGTTTTTTTGTTTAAAATGTTTTTCAAACATCCCTTAATTGCGGAGAAATTTAGTAAATTATGGAAGTATTCGACGGAATTAATGTTATTGACACCACATCTGGCAAGGCAGGATCTATTTGCTCAATGTTTTTGAGTGATAATGGAGCTAGAGTTTTTAGGGTGCCTGCAAAGCAAAATATCAACCGGAATGATCCGGAATTTGCCACTTTAGACAGGGGAAAAGAACTCCACGGTTTGGATCTAAATACGCAGTATGCATTGTTTGAGAAACTTGTTCAGAAGTCTGATGTTTTAATCGAGGATTTACTCCCGTCAGACCCATTGCAAAAAAAGATCGGGTTTCAAACTTTGAGAAAAGTGAATCCTGGATTATTACATTGTTCGATTACCCCTTACGGTCAAAATGGACCTTTAAAGAATGATTCAGCTATAACTGACTTGATCAAAGCTAGAACAGGTATTTTGGATAGGATGCCAGGGTTTGAAGAAGGTTCAACTCATGTCGCGCATCCTGTCATAGACGTTGGAGCCGGTCTACTGGCAGCTTTAGGACTTACGAGCGGGCTACTTCACCGCCTCGAGAATGGTGCTGGGCTGAAGATTAACACATCATTAATGGCTGCTGGTCTTTTGTATATGCCGAAAGCCATCGGAGATAGAGTCCGGCCACGACCTGTCAAAGTTACCCCAGTTGGCGGAGGGCCATTTTATAGTCTCTATGAATGCCAAGATGGGGCGTGGCTTCAGCTCGGCTGCATTCACGGGGGGTTCGTAGATATTGCCGCCACTGTTATGGGTATAGCAGATATTATGACTAATCCAAGATATGGAGACGGCCGTAACCCGGTGGATGAAGAGGCCAGGGCTGAGCTTTTTGAGATAGTGAAAAATGTTATGAAAACAAGGCCATCTCGTGAATGGGCTGAATTATTCGAATCAGTAGATGTTCCATTTGCTCATGCTGCCACAGCAGATGCGGCGATTGAAAATCAACAAGTTGTACATAACCAAATGGTCCAAGAATTAATTGATCCAATTTATGGTTCAATGATCCAATATGGGTTGCCTATAAAATTTTCTAATACACCAGGTTCGATCAAGGGACCGCGGGTGTTGAATTCCAGTGGTGATATCCCGATAAAAAAATCCCTGCAAACTGAAAACAATCCTGAGAACCAGTCCTTTAGTAAGCTACCTTTGAATGGAATCAAAGTTGCTGACATAACGAACGTGATAGCAGGCCCTACAATGGGACGACTACTTGCTGATTTAGGAGCTGATGTACTTAAGATAGAACCCCCGTACGGAGATATCTCACGACCCTCCAGTGGAAGATCTTTTCATGCTTTAAACGCTAACAAAAGATCAATATCTATTGATGCTAAAAATGAGGTTGCCCAGAAGGCTCTTCAGAATATTGTCGGGTCATGCGATGTTATGGTTGCGAACCTAAGGCCTGGTGCCACGGGTAGAATGGGATTGGATACGGAGACTTTAAGAAAATTCAATCCAAAAATAATAGAAGTACACGTAACTGCATTTGGTTGGGATGGCCCCTTTGCTAATAGACCTGGGGTCGATCCTCTAGCTCAGGCTTGGATGGGTCTCCAAGTTGCGCAAGGTGGACAGGGTAATCCTCCATCTTTTCTCGGGCCTCTCGCCCCAACGGATTATACTGCTGGATGCATGGGAGCCCTGGGTGCAGTTATGGCTCTTTACGCAAGAGAGAAGAGTGGGCTTGGTCAAGTGGTTAACACCAATTTACTTAATGCTGGGTGCTTACTTTTGGAAGGCGATTTTTCTCGCTATAAAGATAAGGTACAAAGAAGAATATCCGATAAATCACAGAATGGGCTTAGTGATTTTCACCGGTTATATCAAACTAGTGACGGTTGGATTTATGTGAGTGCTGAGGGTTCAGTATCAGGGGATGCCTTGCTTGATCTGGTGGGATTAACAGGTCTTGGGCGGAAAAGTCCTCGACATGAACACTCAGAATTAGGTTCCCAGCTCGAAGAAGCCATAAAGCTTCATAATTCTAGATACTGGTTAGAACTGATGTGTTCTAACGGTATACCTTGTGCTGAATCAATAACCGGCTATGAACTAGATTTTTTTAAGGATGAGCAGGCGATTCAAAACGATATGATATCAAAAAGTGTACTCCATGATGGAAGTGAGTATGCTTTTTCTCATAACCTTATTCAATTTCCAGATTTGCCCATAACTCAGGTCAAACCGACCCCTCTTTTAGGGGAACATAGCCTTGAAATTCTTAGAGAATTCGGAATAGATGAGTCTTTGATTGATGCTATCGTCCAAAACGGATCTTTAGTAACCCCGTGATATAAAGGCATGTATCACATCGACAGATTAAACGAGAGCAATGTTCGTCTTTTGTCTATACTGAGTGGTCTCGCTTTTATCTTTGTCAGCGTTAAGCTTTGGGATTATGGGCTTTATTTGATATCCCTCCCGACCTTCTTTGTCGGGATTATAGCTATTCTAATTAGCGCTAATAAATATTCAATTCCCATTAGAAGAAGAGGTAACTGCCCTCAAAGTACCGGTTTGAGTTTAGGCAGCGAATCTTCAAAAATTCTGTGGCTGAGATTAACCGAGAAAGCAGTTGGATGGTTTCTAGTTGTGGTCTCAGCTATTTTATCGATATCTGGGTTCATGTTATTTGACAGGTCGGCCCATGGAGCTGGCTGGGCATGCTACATGTTTTCGATATTGGCTATATTGGTCGTACCTTTCTTGTTTAGAGGGTCAAGGCTAGCGGCTTCTAAACCCCTCATAAATTCCAGGTTAACCATCCCTGTTCTCGCGACCTTCTTAATAACAGGCGTAGTGATTTTGGGGTTTGTCCTACGTGTTTATAACATAAGTGAATTGCCTGCCGGTCTTTGGTATGACGAGGCAGATAACATAGTCAGAGCCGGACAGATACATGCCTCACCGATGAATACCCCTGTGTTTGTTCCTTCGACACACCTTCCGTCAGCTTTCTTGGTTCCTGTCGCGATGTTGCAGGAATTGACAGGTGTTCTCTGGCTGAATGGTCGACTTGTATCGGCAGGGTTTTCTTTAATTCTCATATTGGCTATGTTCTATTTTGCTAAAGATATATTCGGTACCTTTTGGGGACTCGGCGGGGCTTTTTTGGTTTCCATTATGAGATGGAGTCTGAATTGGGGTCGGATTGGTATGCACGGGATAACTGCCGCGGTGTTTTCTGCACTAACAGGATTCTTACTATGGAGATCCTTAGTTAGATGGAGCCCTTTTTGGTTCTTTTGGACGGGGCTGGCCCTTGGGATAGGAATGTGGTTTTATGCTCCGTTTCGGTTGTTTCCCGTAGTTATTCTGATTGGTGTGGGATTGAGAATTTGCTCTGGGTTTCCAGGTTGGAGGAAGTTAGTTGACTGTTTAATGAGTATGGCTTTTGCCTCAATTATCAGTACAGTTCCCTTAATACAGTATTCCCTCAGAAACCCAGGCATATTTTTCAAACGCACTGAAGAGACATTCATACTGAATCATCTTTCAGATGTGAGTTCGGTTAAAGCCATATGGGAAAATATTGTCGAACACCTATTAATGTTCCACATTTCAGGAGACCCAAACCCGAGGCATAACTTACCTTTTGAGCCTATGTTGGATGATGTTACAGGTACATTGTTTATAGCCGGACTAATTCTTATTTTGGCCCAGTGGAGACGGCCCCTGTTCCTATTATTTCCTTGCTGGGTTTTTGTAATGTTGGCGCCAGGGATATTTTCAGTTCCTTGGGAGTCACCTCAATCATTGCGATCAATAGGAGTTATACCGGCGGTTCTGATTATAAGCATTGTGCCGTTGGTATATTTGTCGCGCCTTTTTAACTTAAACACTAGAGGAATCTTTCGTAAAGGAGGTTTGTTTTCTATTGTTATATTGTTTGGGGTTATAGGCTATTTCAATGTGAGTACATATTTCGGCAAACAAGCATCACATCCTGACGTCTTTGCCGATTTTTCTACCTCCGAGACCCTGATGGCAAAAGAAATGGTTAAACAATCTCAGAATGGGTATACCCTGTTTTCATCTAGGCAATTTCTTTATAGCCTCACCGCTTCTGTAGTTTCTGGAAATGTTTATTATGAGCCCCTGTTTGCTCCAAGGGATTTACCTATTTCCCCTGATCGGGTTCTACATGGGGCGGCAATTTATTTAGAGCCCCGTGAGGCTGGTATTTATGACCTGCTGGCCGGGTACTACCCGTCTGCCAAATTTAGGGAAATTATGGCTCCTCATGGAGGCGATCCAATTTTGTACGAGGTCTTAATAAATAAGCAGCAGTTAACCGATAGTCTCGGAGTGGAGGTTAACTTTAAGCGAGAAGGTGCCCTTATAAAAACCGATAAATTCAATACTTTTTCATCCTCGTGGTTTAAAGATTTATCCGGGATAGATCTTCCGGCAGATTTTGTTTTCCAAAGTAATTTACATGTGCGCCAACCGGGCTTTTACCGATTCAAAGTGTCGGGCGATGGACAGCTATTTCTGGATGATATTTCAATTCAGGAAGACGGGAAGGGTATTAAATTAGGGGTAGGGTTGCACTCAGTAACACTTGAAGGGACTGCGCATTCTGAATCAGGTTTTACTGAGTTATTATGGAGCCGGGACGGAGGTATAATGGAAGCTATACCTTCGGCACTACTTTTCTCAGGTGAGAGATCCCCGATGGGATTGGCTGGAGTGTTTTATCAGGAATCTGAACCTCTAATTTCACATGTAGGACTCACTGCTGATACCTTTTACTACGACCCGCCAATCGAAGGTCCCTATGAAGCCATATGGGCGGGATTTTTGGAAATACCAATATCAGCAGCATACAAGTTTTCTTTAACAGGAAACGGTGCTATGAAACTGTTTGTGAATGATGTTTTGGTCACTGAAACCACTTGGGGTAGCGAATTCGCTCAATCAGAAGAAATAAGTATCCACAGTGGGAAAGCTAGGATCGAACTACAGTACCTATCATCGACTGGTTCACCTCAATTCGAAATAAATTGGCAGATGGGAGAAAACGCTGAGAATGTTATTCCTGTGAGCCTAATTAAACCCGATCCAGAATTTATGAGAGTTCCATAATAGAGATGGATTCTTTAGCTGCGGACATATTGCTAACGGTTTTGGCCATATTTGTGGGTAGTCTGGTTTTGGTGATAGCAGGATTTGGTATAGCTATTGGGTCGTCCCCTATCATGTTGCTTACGGTGGACCCGCAGTCCACCGTTATCATCATTAATACAGTTTCGTTGCTTATCTTCGTTTTAATGATTTATCAAAATAGGCGGCATATAAATTACCGAGAAATGACTGTCCCAGTTATTTTTGGAATGATGGGGGTTCCTGTAGGGCTATACATTCTTTCCAATTCCAATCCTTCGGCCCTCAGAGTTTCGATTGCTCTTTTAATCATTTTTTTGGGGCTTGTTATGGCCCTAAATCCGACTATAGCGGCTGTTAGACATAAATTTACCTTGTGGGGAGCTGCTTTTTTGGTAAGTGCGATGATTACTTCGACAGGGATAGGAGGCCCCATCATGGCAATTGCAGCTCTGTCACGGGAATGGGATAGGGACTCAATTCGAGGCTCGCTTCCATATTATTATTTATTCATTGAGACAACCGCTGTAATTGGTTATTTTATAACCGGTATGTTTGATTCGGAACGATTGATACTAACTGGTGTAAGTATTTTCCCTGCCCTACTTGGTTTTTTGATTGGTTCTATGCTTGTGAAAAAAATCAATCAAAGCTACTACCGAAGGTTGATCCTCGGTATAGTTATATGTGCTGGTACTGTTATTTTAGTCAAAGAAATTTTTATTTGATGAAAACTAATAGTGGCGCTAGATAAAATTTGATTAGGTGTATGCATGAATTCTGAAGAACTGAAAAATTTGAGAGAAAGGATTAGACATTCCGCTGCCCATGTGATGGCAGATGTTGTCACGCAACTTTATCCTGAGGCAAAACTTGCCATAGGGCCTCCTACTGAGGATGGATTCTATTATGATTTTATGGTTGACACCCCTTTTTCTGATGAAGATCTGGAAAAAATAGAAGTCGCTATGAAAAAAGTGATATCCCAGGATTTACCTTTCATTTATGCTGAATATACCAGAGAGGAAATATCGGTTATGAATCAGTTAGAACCTCTCAAATTAGAGGTGATTTCTGATATTCCGAAACATGAGGTAATTAGCACGTTTCGCCATGGAGAATTTGAAGATTTATGTGCAGGGCCTCATGTGGAATCTACGGGTAAAATACCTGCTTTTAAGCTCTTGACTGTGGCTGGAGCATACTGGAGGGGCGATGAGAACCGGCAGATGCTGCAAAGGATATATGGGACAGCATTTGAAAGTCAGGGTACTTTGGATGAACACCTTGAGAGGCTTAAGGAGGCGCAGCGTAGAGACCATAGGACGTTAGGAAAAGAATTAGACTTATTTTCCATCCACGAGGAAACTGGGCCTGGCTTGATAATTTGGCATCCAAAGGGAGCAAGAGTAAGAAGTATTTTTGAAGATTTCTGGCGTAAAGAGCATTATAAGAGAGGCTACGATCTTATATATACGCCAAACATTGGACGGGAAAATTTGTGGCAAACGAGTGGCCATCTAGATTTTTTTCAAGAAAACATGTTCCCTCCTTCTGAAACAGATGGACAAAATTACTATTTAAAACCAATGAATTGCCCTTTCCACATTATGTATTACAAATCCTCTTTACGAAGTTATCGTGATTTACCAATGAAAATAGGTGAACTAGGCACGGTTTATCGCTATGAAAGAGGAGGTACACTTCATGGAATGCTTCGTGTTAGGGGATTTACCCAAGACGATGCACATATATTCTGTACCCCAGATCAGATCGGAAAAGAAATAGACGGTGTTTTGGACCTCACATTCGATTTAATGGAAGCCTTTGGGTTTGATGATTTCACGATGAGTTTGTCGACTAAGCCTGATAAGGCAGTGGGGTCCGATGAGCAATGGCGATTGGCAGAAAAATCTCTTATGAAGACCTTGGATTCTAGGGGGTTAGAGTATCAAATTGAAGAGGCTGGAGGAGCCTTCTATGGGCCTAAAATCGATGTAAATATTAGAGATGCGATAGGTAGATCTTGGCAGTGTACTACGGTCCAATTTGATTTTAATTTACCTGAACGATTTGGGCTAACTTACATAGGAGAGGACGGTGGTTCCCATCAACCTTTTATGGTGCATAGAGCGATTTTTGGCTCCTTGGAAAGATTTATGGGAATATTGATTGAACATTATGGGGGAGCTTTCCCTACCTGGCTGGCACCAACACAAGTCCAAATCATCCCAATCGCTGATAGACATATTGAGTATGCTACCTCCCTGTACAACGAATTGTCAGAAAGCGGAATAAGGTCCGGCATAGATACTCGAAGTGAACGAATGAATGCTAAGGTTCGCGATGCCCAAATCGCTAAAGTTCCCTATATGTTTATAGTGGGGGACAGGGAGCTAGAATCCGAAACTGTTGGTGTGAGGTTGAGATCAGGAGAGGACTTAGGGCCCCTTTCCTTAAAGGAAATGAAAAAAAGGATTTCTTCTGAGGTGGAGGATAAAATCACCTAACAGACCGTGTACCTATTTTTGTTGATCACCTACCCTGGGTGTGCTATATTCACTGGACTATTTATTTTGTAAAAGGGGAAGTGGCATACCTAAAAATTATCGGGTTAACGATCAAATAACTGCTCCTGCTGTGCTGGTTGTTGATGACAAAGGGAATCAACTGGGTGAGTTGACTACCGACAAGGCACTGGAAATGGCGATAGAGAGGGGCCTGGATCTCGTGGAGGTGGCATCATCAGCCAATCCTCCAGTTTGTCGATTGTTGAATTACGGGAAATTCAGGTATGAAGCTACTCGTAAAGAACGTGAAGCCAGAAAAGCCTCCAAAACCAAATCTAATAACTCCGTGCGAGAAGTGCGGATGAAGACCCGAATTGGCGAACATGACAGGGAAGCAAAAACTAGATTAGTGAAAAGACTGCTAACTGAGGGCTCTAAGGTGCGAGTTTCGGTTATGTTTCGGGGGCGAGAGGTACAACACCCTCAAATAGGTATGGCGTTGCTCAAAAATGTGGCAGAAGATTTGCAAGAAGACGCATTGCTGGAAAAGGCACCTTCTTTTGAAGGCAGGTTTTTAGCTATGATTTTGGCCCCTGGTCCGTCTTTAAAGAATAAAAATAACAAGGAACCAGAAAGTGCCAAAACTTAAAACCCATAAAGGTGCAAAGAGGCGTTTTAAAGTGACGGGGTCAGGAAAGCTGATGAGGATGAAGGGCCTAAGAAGTCACCTGCGCAGGAAAAAGCCAAAAAGTGTGAAAAGATTGTACTCTGGGACATTGCCTGTTAGTGAATCCGATGTACCTCGAATTAAGAAGCTGCTTCCGTACAGTAAATAATCGTAATTTTAGACAGGAGATCTTTAGGTGACTAGAGTTAGGACCGGTGTAACAAGACGCCGTAGACATAAAAAAATATTGAATATGACTAAAGGTCATCAAGGTGTTCGCCATACTCTTTATAGGCGTGCACATGAATCGATGATACATGCCTTGCAATATTCGTATGAACATAGAAAGAAGAAAAAGGGAGATATGCGGCGTTTATGGAATATCAGGATAAATGCAGCAGCCCGATCAAATGAAATCACATACAGTAAATTGATTCACGGACTAAGATTGGCCGGTATCGATATCAATCGCAAAATGCTGGCCGAGATGGCCGTTAGTAACCCAGAATCGTTCACTGGTGTCGTAGAAAGCGCTAAAATTGCCCTCGAGGCTGCCTAGCTAACTAAGTTGGTGGGCCTACCTTCAACGTTTTGAAATTCGAATAATATCCTTGTATAAATGATCAGGATCTATTGGGGTCGTGTGTACCACTGCCGGTCGGCCTTCGTCATTTACTATGTAAACAGGGGATGAATGTACAATGTCGTACTTTCTGTCGACTTGCATGTTAAGGGATTTAATAGCAGATTCTTGTGGATTTAGGTAAAAATTCCTCCAAATAGTCTCTAATTCCTTTTCATTTCCATTGAGATAATGCCAGTTAGACGAAAGGTTCCATCTATTTTTGAATGCAGTTCTGGATTCAATGGTGTCTCCCTTTGGGTCGACCGAAATTATTAGGACCGGGGTGTTTCGTGTGCCTTCTGACTTTTCTAGGGATTGTTTAATGCTTGATGTTACCAATGGGCAAAGACTGGTGCAATTTGCAAATAAAAAGGTGATCAAATGCACCTGGCCTATATGGGTCTGGTCTGTTACTTCAAAATCGTTCTCATCAAGAAGGGAGAATCTTGATCCATCATGATTGTTGAGAGCGGTTCCGTATAAATTTGAGTTATTTGGCGAGTTACATCCAAGTAGATAAGAAAGTGAGAAAGCCACTAACAACAGTAGAGTGAGAAAATAAAGACTTTTGTTATTGGGATGGGAATATTGGTCCCTGAGCAACAAAGCTTTTATGGAGAAGTCTTTTTTTCAAGAAGAAAGGCTACTAAAGGGGTGAGGATTAATAGTGCTAGCCCAATGGCGATAACTCCAATAATGCCCAAACTGGTGTGGTGATGGATTTGGTAGAAAGTGAAGCCAAGGGTTATGGCAAACACTGCTATCATGGCGAAAGAGGCTAAGGGCACCACTAGAGCTAAGGTGACTTTGTTCATTACAACTCCCGTTCTGTAGAATCTGGCTTATTATACGCTGTTTCCTCGGAATTGGAATCTTCGTCGAACCATTTGAAGAAAGCGATTATCATCAAGAGGAGGAAAAGGAATCCACTTCCCACTTTCATTAGAATTCCCCCAAGTTGCTGATCTACAAGTGGACTTATATTCCAAATTCGCGGAGCATCAATGTAGTGCTGATAAATTGGTTCTCTAGCGAAGGTGATTATCCCAAATACTATAATTTGAGCTAATGACATAACAAAAAGATATAACATTTGTATTGGGTAAGGCAGCTTTGGGATAGACTGCACCTGACTGCAAATAGGCCACCACATTACGATAGAGGCGGATATGAAGAGTGAATGTTCTAGGATATGTACCCAGTGGTAACTGACTGAAAGATTATACAGAATTGGTAAATGCCACATTGAAAAAATTATGTTGAATATCACAACAGCACCGAGTGGATGAAAAATTCTCCTGAAGACTGAGATAGACCATCTATGTTGGAAGAGCTTTGACGCCAGCCAGCCAGGCGTTCCCACAATTAGAAGAGGAGGACAAATAAGTGTTATAAGAACATGTTGCAACATGTGGGCACTGAACAAGTAATGATCGCTTAATATGTGTAGAGGGGAGGTCAGCGAAAGGAAGATAACGAAGGTCCCGAGGGTAAACATAATAGTCTGACGGGGATTTATATCGGGGGAATCAGTTTGTCTTCTTCGGTATGGCCCGATTCCATACAGGTAGGCGCATTGAATCAATATCAGACCAAGTACAACCTCTAAATGAGGGTGCCAGTGCAACCATATTGAGTCAGAAAAACCTAAAGGCGACATGTGTGAAATTTGGTGTTTGGTTTCAGTTTGGGGAGGTTAGGAATATACACCAAAAAGTAGTAGTAGAAAACTAATAACACATGCAGCTAATATGAAACCGCCGACAAACATGTACGAAAAAAGGTTGTGATCGAATTTTAAATGCATGTAATACATGGCAACCAAGGCGAATTTACTGGCCGACAATATGAAAAGTATCGGAATCATCCAGTGTCCGATGACCTCAAGATAGAATATTCCAATTTCTACGGCTGTTATAGCACATAAAATTACTGCTATGCGGAAATATTGCCCAGCTGTTGGGTGCCCTGTATGTTCCTCTGCAGAAAGTTCCTGACTCATGTTATCTCCCAATGTACCATTAGAATCCCGGGAATACTCCAAATAAGTATACGACTGTGAATATGACTATCCACACAACGTCTACAAAGTGCCAATACAGTGCCGCTAGATCCACGTCCAAATTCTTCTCTGGGGTGATGACACCTTTCTTAAATGATAAAAGTAATAACGAAAGAAGCCAGACTATTCCCAATGTAACGTGAGCACCATGAAAACCCGTTAGGGTATAGAAAGATGTTCCAAATAGATTTGTTTGGGGTTTTAACCCTTCATGACTTTCTGCATAGGCTTCACCGGAGGAACAACCGTCATCAAAAATATGTTGTTCGTATTTGGTCAATTCTCCTGGACTAACACAGTCAATTTCTACATGGTGGTTCGCAAAACTGCTGAACTCATAAACCTGAAATCCAATAAAAGTTGAACCCATTATTGCAGTGGATATCATCCATATCCTGAAACCCTTAATGTTGTTTTTTGTTAAGGCAGAGTAAGCAAGTACCATACTCATGCTACTCATTAAAAGCACGAAAGTACTAATGGAGGTAACTGGTATATCAAACACATCTATAGGTAAAGGGCCCTCTAAACTCTTGCCTTGGTATACCAAATATGTTGCGATCAGGGAACCAAAAAACATGCAGTCTGAGCCAAGAAATGCCCACATAAGCATTTTTCGGTGACTAAGACCGGTTGTGGTACCTTCGTCTTTCCCGTGTATTGGAGCTGCGTGTTCCTGTGCCAATTGAGAACCTTCCTTAATGAGTAGAGTCTTCTTCTTCAGGATCATTTATTGGTTCAAGGGACCATGCGTAAACACCAACAAATCCTATTGTTAGACCAATTGCTGCTAGTGCCCACGGGATTAGCAAATCGTTGAATACAACTCCATAGGCTGCTATAAACAGCCCGGCGGCTGCAACAAACGGCCAATATGAAGGCTGGGGCAGGTGAATTCCATGACCGTCATTTCCTGAACCGCCACTTGCCGGCACTTCTTTATGGGCTTCACCTTGCTTAGTTTCCCACCAAGCGTCCAGAGATCGAACGATTGGGATTTCTTCGAAGTTATATTCTGGAGGTGGTGATGAGATTGACCATTCTAGCGTCCTACCATCCCAGGGGTCTGATGGTGCTGGTTCGCCGTTTTTCCAGTGCCTCCCAATATTATCCATTACCAAAAGGAACCCGAGTACAAGAATAAACGCTCCTCCGGTGGTCACGCCGTTCCAAAAGTCCCATCCCATGTTGTCAGCATATGTATAAATTCTTCGCGGCATCCCATCTAATCCGACGAAATGCATTGGGAAGAAAGTCACGTTCTGACCTATCATAATCAGCCAAAAGGAGATCTTGCCTTGACGCTCGCTGTACATTTTTCCCGAATATTTCGGAAACCAGTAGAAAATACCGGACAGAATGCCCATTATTGCCCCGCCAAACAACACGTAATGTAGGTGGGCAGGTATGAAATAAGTATCTTGTTGCTGTGCATCTGAAGGCGATACGGCGTGCATCACTCCACTAATTCCTCCCATGAGGAACATCGCGATAAAACCTAGCGAAAATAGCATCGGAGTGGTGAATCTAATGGATCCTCCCCAAATTGTCCCAAGCCAATTAAATACTTTGATTCCAGTTGGTACTGCAATCAGCATGGTCGTAATGGTGAAAACGGCATTTGCAACAGCTCCAAGTCCAACTGTAAACATGTGGTGGCTCCATACCATCCATCCCATGAACGCTATAATTATTCCTGCTAAAACTACTGTTTTATAGCCAAACAAAGGCTTTTTGGAGAATACAGGTAGCACTTCAGAAACAATACCCATCGCTGGCAGGATAAGAATGTACACTTCCGGATGCCCAAATACCCAGAAAAGATGTTGCCACAACACAACACTCCCTCCGTTGGCCACATTAAAGAAATTGAACATGAAATATCTGTCAAATGTAAGCTCAATCAATGCAACAGTGATAACCGGGAAAGCTAACACTAAAAGAATTGCGGTGATGAAGCTCATCCAGGTAAATAGAGGAAGGCGCATCATCGTCATTCCAGGTGCTCTCATATTAATTACCGTTACAATAAAATTGAATGAAGCGGCCAATGAGGCGATTCCAAGGATCTGTAAACTTATTATCCAAAAATCTATTCCGGTACCTGGGTTTTGAGCCACGGAGGTGAGAGGTGCATACCCAAACCAACCCGCATCAGTAGCTCCCCCTATCCAGCTTAATTTCAACATCAAGGC
>DJMH01000052.1:7439-40231 GCA_002435305.1 Dehalococcoidia bacterium UBA6495 | reverse complement strand
GCAAGGAAAGTCCAATAGCTGAACGCGTTCAACCTGGGGAAAGCGACGTCACGTGCTCCTATTTGCAAGGGTATGATGAAATTAAAAAAAGCAGCTGAGAGAGGCATGACCGCCAGAAATATCATGGTGGTTCCATGCATGGTGAAGAGCTGGTTGAATACGGCAGCACTCACTATATCTAGTTCAGGGCCGGCTAATTGCACCCTCATTAAAATCGCCTCTACGCCACCAGTGAGGAACATTATGAAGGCGGTTACCCCATACAAAATGCCGATTCTCTTGTGATCGACCGTCGTGAGCCAACCCCAAATACCAGTCGGGTGGACGGGCCTCGGTATTGATATTGGAAATGTACTCACTTAGCAGCCTCCAGCTCGATTCGTGATACTAAACAAATTACTTCAATGAAGACAGATAATGTACCAATTGGGATATCTGCTCTTCGGTTAATTTCTTATCGGGATCGGTGTATACCTGAGCACCACTAGACATTAAATTCCCGGGCTTCACTTCATTTGGATCTTGCAACCATGTCCTTAGATTTTTCTGTAAAAGGGCATCATTAACCGACCCATTTTCATCAGAATTTCTCAACATACCCGCTGCGAGATTTCTTCGAGAGGCCACATGGGCCAGATTGGGACCGACCCTTCCTTTGGAACCTTTATTCACAACAGTTTTTGTAGCATGACATCCGGTGCATCCTGCACTCTTGAACACCCCGGCACCTTCCTGTACCAGAGGGTCGGATGATTCCAATGCAGGGTTAGACTGTACTTGTAACCACGACTTGAAGTCGGGTTCAGATACGGCAATGACTTTAAATTTCATGTTTGCATGTGAGGTGCCGCAATACTCGGCGCATTGACCGTAATATTCTCCAGGCACGTCAGCCTCAAACCACATGTAATTCCCTTCGCCTGGAACCATGTCGGTTTTACCTGCCAGCTTAGGTACCCAGAAGCTATGAATCACGTCGACGGAATCCAGATTTAGTGGCACCGGATATCCCACAGGTATATAGACTTCATTTGCAGTAACAATTTCTTTTTCTGGGTCATTCGGGTCGGGATATCTGAATTCAAACCACCATTGATGACCTATAACTTCAAGGACGTGATTAGCTTGATGTAGCTTCGGGGCTTCATACATATAGAACAGGCCGTTGATGGTGGGTACCATGATTATCAGTAGGAGTAAGGCGGGGACAGCTGTCCATATAATTTCTAATCTAGTATTGCCGTGTGTCTGAGCTGGGATGTCAGACTCACTCCTTGCCCGGAATTTAATCATTGCATAGACAAGGGCACCTTCTACGAGCACGAAAACTATCATGCCTCCGATAAATATCCACCAGAAAAGATTTAACTGGCTTGCTGCAACGGGTCCTTGAGGGTCGAAGGTCGACTGGTTATGGTCGGGATAGCATGCTGTAATTAATAAGGTTAAAAGGGTTGTAGCTATGAAAAAAGAAGTCTTGGAGATCTTCTGCAGTCGCATAGATTTTAAGCACCTAGCCTGTATTTTATTAAGTTAATCCCTACCCAAGCCAAGATCGAAATTTATCAAAATACAAGCATGTTCGTCAAGCTGATTTGGGCATATAAATATTGTTTATTAGCCTTTGTGATATTAAGTGTTATATCGGGATGAAGCTTTCTCCCACCATCACTATGAAAAGCAATGCAAGGAAGGCCATAGAATAAAGGTAGATAGGCATAGCCAATTTGATGTTGTCTCTCCGCTTCAACAGCCAGGTTGACCATATGAATCCTGCACATAGCACCACTGAAAAAATTCCAAAAATGATGGAGAGCTCTTCCACAAAATACGTTGCAGCGAGCAATATACCTAGCAATAACCAAGTGTAAATAAATATCTGAGTTTTTGTCGCTGCGATGCCAGAAACAACTGGCAGCATAGGTATACCTGCATTTTCGTAATCATCTTTTAATATTAAGGAAAGGGCCCAAAAATGGGGTGGCGTCCAGAAAAACACAATTAGGAATAGAAAAATGGGAGCCGGGTCCATAATGCTATTGGTAACGGCTACCCAGCCAACAGTGGGTGGAATGGAGCCAGCTGCCCCACCGATCACTATGTTTTGGGGCGTTGTTCTTTTCAGTACCACCGTATAAACAAATATATAGAACAACGTGGCGGACAATGTCAATAATGCGCTCAATAAGTTGGCGTATCTGTAAAGAACAGCAAAGGCCACCAGGTTCAGTAAAATCCCAAAAATCAAAGCGTTAATAGGCTTTACTGAACCTGATGCCACAGGCCTGGTAGCAGTTCTCTTCATCTTTATATCTAAATCGCGGTCCCAGAAATGGTTTAGCGCATTGGCACCACCGGCTGCCAGGGTGCCACCTATTAAAACGGCGGCAGCGATAGTCAGGTTAGGTAGTCCGGCTGAAGCGAGAAATAGCCCGCCTAAAGCGGTTATTAATAACAGGACGATTATTTTCGGTTTTGTTAATGCTATATAGGACGAGATCATTCATGATCCTTTCAAAAATTTAGAATTATTTTCTAATACGCAAGCTACCATGTAAATTACAGCTATCCAGATTATAGTTGCTAATGCCAGATGGATAGTTTTCAGTGCAGGGTCAAACCCGGCCCATACCAAAATTGCGCCAATAACAACTTGCAGAAGGGTACTATGAACCAAAATCATCGAGGCCTGTTTCACGCCGGGGATATTTCCATCTCCTTTTATGAAAGAGAGACCAATATACCCAGCAGCTATGAGAATCAAACCGGCTATGTACCTGTGGCCCATGTGTATGGCATAGGCTGTTCCTGAAGGGAATAGTTCCCCTCTGCATAACGGCCAGGTTGAACATGCGGAACCTGCCCCTGCTCCAACCATATAGGACCCAGAGATGATGAGTATGAAGATACCTACAGAAATCACCCACAATTTTGTTCTCCAATTCGGGGTGGATATTTGTTGTGGAGTCGAGTTCGACACTATGTCGGCTGAAAATGACAACCAGACAATTGCAGTGGCAGCTCCTATCAATAATTCAGCAAATGAAAGATGAATTAATCTTATCCACCAAGCTAATTCAGTTAAGACTGTTATTCCACCAAGTACGGCTACACATAAGACGAGCCCCAATGCAGCCCCCGCTAGGCGAATAACCATCTTTTCTTCCCTAAACCGAAACCAGCATAGTAGGAAAAGGGCTCCTACAAAAACCATTAACAAAGATGCATTTAGGCGGTGAGAATATTCGACAAGGGTATGAAATTCAAAAGGAGGTATTATTTGCCCATGACACAGAGGCCAATCTGGGCATCCCAAGCCTGATTCGCTGGATCTTACATATCCTCCCAAGGTTACCTGGCTGAAAGCAGATATCAATGTGATAACTGATAGCCATTTAAGGGTGTTTCTAGGGTTAGATTCAGGCGTAGCTGTCCTGTTCAATAAGGAGGTTAACCTCTTTTAATCGGCGGCTATGGTAACCGGATTAACACTATGTGCTTTTTTTCACTTACCAACCGTAGCATATCAATTTTGAGGGGTCAAAAAAACCTAACCATCCTAATACTATTTATTTTTATTGGTTTCAATATTAAATATATATTGCCCAATTTTGTAAAAAGTCTCTAAAATTGATTTGAATATCGGGGCGTAGCGCAGTTGGTAGCGCGCCACGTTCGGGACGTGGAGGTCGCTGGTTCGAGTCCAGTCGCCCCGACCAATTCATTAGAAATTGTATAAACTTGGAAGTCATGAGTAATTCCTGTAATGCCAAAACGTGAGTTGTCTCGATCCAAACTGGGGATCGTATCATGGGTCTTTTATGACATGGGGAATACGTTGTTTTCGGCTGGTATCGTTGGTTTGGTTTTTCCACTGTGGTTGACCAGAGATATGGCAGGAAATGACGGTACATTTGGCTTTGCACTTTCTATATCAATGGTCATTGTGTTTATCCTTTCACCTGTTGCCGGGACAATTTCTGATGTCACCAAACGTAAAATGCCATTTTTGCTTTTCACTACCTTGGTCGCGATTTTTGCCACGGCGTTAATTGGTGTATTCAACTATGAGGCTTCAATAGTTCTTTTTTGTGCTGCCGTCATTTTGATTCATTTAGCCAACATTTTTTATAACGCGCTGCTGGCAGATATAAGCACCGAAACAAATGTTGGCTATATTGGAGGGTTGGGGGTTGGGATCGGTTATATAGGTGCTATTTTAGGTGTAGCTTGTGGGTTGTTGTTCTATGATTCTGAAGGGCCCGTTTTTTTATTCAAATTAATGGCCCTATTGATATTTCTTTTAGTTCTACCGCTGTTTTTATCTGGGCGCTATCTTATAGAAAATACCGGAATTACTAAGTTGCGATCAGTTTTGTTAACAGCCTTAAGACAGGCTTTCTTGTCTCTATGGCAGGCGAGGAAGAAAAAAGTTTGGGCAATGTTTCTCTTTGCGCGGTTTTGGTATTTTTCCAGCATATATGCCGGTTCTGTATTTGCTGTTCTTTATGGAGTTGAAACCGTTGATTTGTCAGAGAAAGAAGTTCAATTGATATTAGCTGTGGGTATAATATTTGGCATCCCGAGTGGTGCCTTCTGGGGATTCTTGGTTGACAGGTACGGCTCTTTTTTGAATTTGAAAATTAATGTTATGGCTTGGTTCTGGATATTGGGATTGGCTGCGCTTTTGCCAGTCTTTGACCTCCCGGGAGAGCTATGGTGGGCTGTAGGGGTGATGAGTGGTGTATTCATGGCCGGTCTATATGTGTCAGAAAGGCCGTTCGTTCTTTCCATGTCTGCACCAGATACGGTCTCGGAATATTTCGCAGTATATAACATGGTTGGTAGGCTCGCGGCTATTACAGGACCCTTTGCATGGGGCTACATATCATCAACTTTAGGATTGGGACAGGTGGCCTCAATCACTTGGTTAAGTATATCCTCACTTATAGGATTCCTAATATTAGTCCGTATCAAGCTGGAGTGAATTTAGGGAGATATCACTAGTTCGCTTAAAAGTTTCTTTGTAGAAACAATGTGCTTATTCAGGCGCATTGCTTCTGGGGAGATACCCAGTGCCAAACCTAATAACTGTGGCAGGTGGATTATAGGTAAATCTATTTCACGTTTTCTTGCGGATGCTGCATTTGGTTGGTACCCATCCAAATTGAGGTGACATAGAGGGCATGGGGTAACCATAGCATCGGCGCCCCGATCTTTGGCATCTATCGTGTGGTTTGCAACCATGTTGACCGAATTTTTTGGGTTTATAGTCAAAATAGGGAAACCACAGCACAGAGTCTTGCCTGGAAAATCTACTACTTCCCCTCCTACACTTTCGATAACCATTTCCAATGCTTGTTTGCGACCAGGGTTTTCAGCGAACCCTAATGCTTTTGTAGGCCTAACGATATAGCAACCGTAAAACGGAGCTAATTTCAGCCCGTTAAGTTTGTTTACTATCTTGGATTCAAGAAAATCCATTCCTAAGTCTTCAGCAATTATCCACAACAAATGCTTCGGGTCTGCCGTTCCTTTGTATTCAAGGCCTTCTTCTGTCAAGTCCTCATTAATTGATGCCAAATATTCAGGGTCTGCCAGAAGTCGTTCGTTAGCCTGAGACATAACTCCTTGGCATGTGCTGCATATAGTCATCAAAGGATTCCCGGACTTTTCTGCCATAGCAAAGGTTCGAGCGTTAAGGGTATCACCAAGCCTCAGGTTTTTTTCCTGTAAAACGCCCGCACCAGTGCAGGAAGCACCCTTCAGTGCCTCTTCATCTAGCTCAATGTCTAGTATTTTACATACCTCAATTGTGGCGGAATATAATTCTGGGCATGCGCCTCTTGATACGCATCCTGGATAAAAAGCATATCTCATTTTTTTGTCTCAACCTTTTCAAAGATTCTTCTAACGTTTTCTACTCCGGGAATATTTTTATGGAATATGGGTGGAACCTTACCGGCACGTTGAGATCTAATCGCTAACGGGATTAGTCCTATCATTGCCTTAATATTAAATATACCGAAACTTTTCACCACCAATTTTTTTTCATCAAGCCATCCACTGTGCTTGACGGAGTTGCTGAACTCGAAGGCATGCCTGGCTCCGTTGGTATTTGTGTATCCTGCTTCCATCACCTGTTCACGCAATGCCATTATCCTATCCATTGGGGCTACCCCTTTTGGACAAACTTCAACGCACTTCATACATCTCGTGCAATCCCACACTCCTCCGTCCTCATTAAGTGTCTTAAATCGTTGTTGGGCTGAATCATCCCTCGGATCCCCAACAAATCTGTATGATTTTGCTAGTGCTGCTGGGCCCAGAAAGTTGGAATCGACCTCCATGACCGTGCAGTCTGACACACAGGCTCCACAAAGTATGCAAGATACAACTCCTGCAAGATGAAGCATATCCTCATCTGGGGCCAGATATTCTGTTTCGGGCTCTTCTCCCTCTGGTTGTAGCCACGGTTCCACTGCCCTGATCTTTTCCCAAAACGGCTGAAAATCTACAACCAGGTCTTTTATTACCGGCAGGTTGCCAGCAGGTTCCACAGTTACGGTGTTCCCATCCTCAGATAGCACATCTATGATTTTTGTGTTGCAAGCAAGACCAGCTTCACCATTAACCTTCACCGCACAGGATCCACATATGGCGCTCCTGCATGAGCATCTTAGACTTAATGTGCCGTCAACTTCTTCTCTTATGCGGATTAGACCGTCAAGAACTGTGGATGAGTCATCCATATCCATCTGGTACTCCTGGAAATGGCTTACTGCATCAGTCGATTCAGGATCATATCGCCTTACGTTAAATTTGACTTCCATCAATAAAAATCCTTTCGGTTATTAGTATTGCCTTATTACTGGCTCCCAGTCGGTGATAACAACGTCTTTGTAGGATAGTTCATGTCCTCCGTCCTCATCTTGGGAAACCAATATGTGCTTCAACCAGTTCTCATCATCCCTATCTGGCAGGTCAGTTCGTGTATGAGCTCCTCTGCTCTCTGTTCGATCTGCTGCGCTCACTGCTATTGATTCAGCACATTCCACCATGAAACCTAATTCCAAGGTGAAAAGAAGATTGGTGTTAAAGATGCTGCCTTTATCGGCTACGTACACATCTTCAGCTCTTTTTTTCACTGATTCAATTTTTTCTATTCCTTCCAGCATACCTTTTTCATCTCGAAACACCCCGAAGTGCTCTTTCATTGCGGTTCCCATATCTAAACGAATTTGTCCAAATGACTCATTTTTATCGTTAGCCAATAATTTTTGGATGTTGTTCTTGTCATCGTCAGCCGCCGAGTCATCTACATTCAGGTGTTGTATGGATTTGACCATTTCAGCTGCGTGTACTCCCGACCTCCTGCCAAAAACAAGTGTGTCTAGCAGCGAATTGGCTCCGAGCCTATTACCTCCATGCACACTAACACACGCCACCTCGCCGGCTGCGTACAAACCCGGTACACCGGTTTCACCGTCAACGTTTGCTTTCACCCCTCCCATTTGGTAATGCATTCCCGGCATTATAGGTACTGGTTCCTTAGCCATGTCTACATTGGCGAAATCCATTGCCAATTCACGTATCTGAGACAATCGCTCACTTATGTATTTCTCTCCGAGATGCCTCACGTCAAGCAGAACACACCCATCTATTCCCCGACCTTCGTTGATTTCGGTCTGTTCACATCTTGAGACTACATCACGGGATGCCAATTCCTTAAATTCTGGTGCGTATTTGAGCATAAATCTATCATTTTCAGAATTTAGTAAATATGCACCTTCACCACGAGCGGCCTCACTTATCAAAACCCCACTACCTTTTAATGTTGTTGGATGGTATTGCACCATTTCCATATCCATCAATGAAGCTCCTGCCCTGTATCCCAGGCTCATCCCGTCACCAGTACATATCAACGCATTCGTACTTGGTTCAAATACTCTTCCCAAGCCTCCGGCTGCAAGGATCACGGCTTTTGCTCGAACAACCTCGATTTTTCCACTACGGATATCCATTATCACCGCCCCACCGCATTTGCCGTCCCTTACAATTAAAGACAGTACAAACCACTCCTCATACACCAAGGCACCTGCCTTTAAAATCTGTTCATACAAAACGTGTAAAAGAGCTTGGCCAGTGAAATCTGCTACAAAGAAGGTTCTTGCTTCTCGCTGGCCACCGAAGGCTCTAGTGCCAAGCCTTCCTTCTTCATCCCTATTGAATATGGCGCCCATGTGTTCCATAGCAATGACTTCACTACCTGCCTCTTCACACATCAGCGCAATCGCGTCTTGATCCCCTAAAAAATCACTTCCCTTTATAGTGTCGTAGGCATGGTCCCGCCAGTCATCCCCCCTATCTGTAAGAGCAGCATTTATTCCGCCTTGTGCAGCATTAGAATGGCTTCTGACTGGATGGACTTTGGATACCACTGCAACGTCGGCCCCAAGCTCTTTAGCCGACAAAGCAGCTCTCATACCAGCTAGGCCCGCACCGATTATCAAAATATCGTGGTCAAGCATATTGCCGGAATTACCCCCCACATTATTAATAAAGATCTAAAAACAAAAGATAGCATAGGACTTCTTAACGGACAACAAATTTTCCAATCGATTAAGTTATATCTTCCCCCTTGAAAGGGAAGTATCAGAGTACTTAAATCGGGAGTTTTTAGTTTGACCCCTATAGGCATGGAGTGTTAGAATGCTGTGTCTTGGAAAAAGGTAAATAGATTTGCTATGACGGG
Source organism: Dehalococcoidia bacterium UBA6495 (assembly GCA_002435305.1). Taxonomy (GTDB): domain Bacteria; phylum Chloroflexota; class Dehalococcoidia; order Lucifugimonadales; family UBA826; genus UBA11996. The sequence goes on along the minus strand of DJMH01000052.1, from coordinate 31,476 downwards.
GAGTAGTAACAGAGGGGTTGTGTGAAAGAGAGTCGGACATTTCTGCTGGAAGTCTGATACACAACGACTGTGAACTCGCCCCTGAGCATCTGTCTTGAAAATTAGGAGTCAGTTATGCAGTTGGTGATGGGAAAACTCAACACTGCTGCATGCTATATTGTGACCTCCTAACATAAAGTAGGGACAGGCGGTAGCTACGTTATAGCTCAACGAGTGGTTCTGTTGAAGTGTTTCACAGGGCAATTTGGGTGGTACCACGGGAGTGGTTTTTGTTATCCCGTCCCAGTTTAAGGGCGGGATTTATTTTTTTCGAGGCCCCAGCCCTTTTAATCGAAATAAGAATTTGCCAATTATTTATATGTAGGTTAATTAAGGAAGTTTAATGATAAAAAAAGGGTCACAGATTGTCTGTGAAAGTTTGCTCAGGGAAGGGTGTAACGTTGTTTTCGGAATACCCGGTGGGGCAATTTTGCCTTTATATCAGGCGTTGCCGGAATACCCGGAGCTCCGTCACATTTTGACACGACACGAACAGGGTGCTTCTCTGGCGGCCGACGGATACGCTAGGGTTACTGGTAAACCCGGAGTGGCTTTTGCAACATCGGGTCCAGGGGCTACAAACCTTGTGACAGGAATAGCTTGTGCCCAAATGGATTCGGTACCACTCGTCATTGTAACTGGACAGGTTAATAGCTGGACTATAGGGTCAGATGCCTTTCAGGAAACTGATATCACAGGAATAACCTTGCCTATTACAAAACACAACTTTTTAGTCATGGATGCCTCAGAGATAGCCTCTTCAATCAAAGAAGCATTCTACATAGCAAACTCAGGCAGGCCAGGCCCAGTATTAGTAGATATACCTAGAGATGTTTTTGTACAGGAAGTTGAGTACGAAGAACCAGGAGAATTGAATTTACCTGGGTATAGTCCCAATGTCTCCGGGCATTCTGGTCAGATACGAAAGGCTGCTAATTTGATTAATGAAGCAGAAAAACCCGTTATTGTTGCGGGTCACGGAGTCATAATATCAAAGGCATATGATGAGTTAAAAGAGTTGGCTGAGAAGGCTCAGATACCTGTCATTACTACCTTACTCGGTATTAGCTGTTTTCCAGAGGACCATGTTTTATGGACTGGTTGGCCTGGCATGCACGGAATGGCATATGCTAGTTTCGCAATCGAGGAAGCGGATCTCATTATTGCACTGGGCATGCGCTTTGATGATCGAATAACTGGCAATCCATCGAAGTTTGCCTTGAATTCGAAAAAGATACATATAGATGTTGATCCTTCAGAAATCGGAAAAAATATTCGAGTCGATGTGCCCATAGTGGGAGATGTCAAAGAAGTTCTAACCCGAATGAATACTCATGTTGGAGCCGCGACCCATCCTGCATGGTTGAAAAAAATAGATGTTTTGAAGGAGGATCATCCATCTTTGGACATACCTGAGACTTCTAAATTATTGGCCCGGCAGGTCGTAAGAGACATTTCTGACGAAACCAAAGGGGGTGCTACGATAGTGACAGGTGTTGGCCAGCATCAGATGTGGGCTGCACAACATTACCGATTCAAAAAACCTTGCACGTTTCTTACTTCGGGTGGTTCAGGAACTATGGGGTATGAAGTACCTGCTGCTATGGGAGCACAGGTTGCTGACCCTGATTCTATCGTTTGGTCTATTGCTGGTGATGGCGGCTTCCAAATGACACTTTGCGAATTAGCAACTATAGCCGAAAACAGATTGCCAGTTAAATTCGCAATATTGAACAATGGGTTTTTGGGCATGGTGAGGCAGTGGCAAGAAATATTTTTTGATAGTTCATATGTTTCGACCGGCTACACGGGCAATCCTGATTTTGTTCGTTTGGCCGAGGCATATGGCATAAAGGGTATAAAGGTTACGGATAAAACACAGGTAAAAACAGCAATTGCTGAGGCGATGGATCACGATGGCCCTGTGTTGGTTGATTTCATAGTGGAACAAGAGGAAAACGTATACCCCATGATTCCATCAGGAATGACCGTTTACGACATGATAGAGGAGCCGATATCAGAAAAGGTGACAAATTGAAATCCTCAGAAAAACACACAATAACGGCATTGGTTGAGGATCGTGCGGGTGTCTTAAACCGCATATCTAGTATGTTCAGGAGACGTGGTTACAACATATCAAGCCTGGCTGTTGGGAAGAGTGAATCCGCTGGCTTATCTAGGATGACGTTCGTAGTTGATGGGGATGCTAAGACAGTTGAAATGGTTGTTAAAAACCTGCACAAGTTAGTTGAAGTCATTAAAGTATCCGACATATCGGAAGAAAACGCGGTGTCTAGAGAGCTAGCCTTGATAAGGGTTAAATGCGATGTTGCGACTCGTAGTGAAATAATGCAGATTGTCGATATATTTAGGGCTAAGATAGTAGACGTCTCCCAGGATACTTTGATCGTTGAAGTAACAGGTAATGAGGATAAAGTTAATTCCCTCGTAGATTTACTGGATAGTTTTGGGGTTTTTGAGGTGATGAGAACTGGCACGGTGGCTATGAGTAGAGGGGCGTCTTTTGAGCAAGATAAATCTATGAACAGTCCAAGAATTTTGGAGAATGCCTCTTAAGCGGAAAATATTGCACTAGGAGAATTTATATGGCGAAAATGTATTATGAATCGGATGCAGACATGAGTCTATTAGAGGGCAAGACTGTAGGTATTATTGGGTACGGTAGTCAGGGCCACGCTCATGCGTTAAACCTGAAGGATTCTGGGGTAGATGTATGTGTAGGACTGTACGAAGGTAGTAATAGTTGGCCTAAAGCAGAATCAGAAGGCCTAAAAGTAGCCACAGTTGCAGAGGCTGCTGCTCAGTCAGACATTATTATGGTACTGATTCCTGATCATCTTCAAGCTTCAGTTTACAATGAATCCATATTGCCGCACCTGTTGCCAGGCAAGACTTTAATGTTTGCCCATGGCTTTAATATACATTATGACGCGATAAATCCACCTGAAAATGTCGACGTTTCCATGGTTGCACCTAAAGCACCCGGGCATAGGATGAGGGAAGTTTATAAGAAAGACTCCGGGGTGCCTGGGTTACTTGCCATTCACCAAGATTCGACTGGGGATGCTCATGCATTGGGCCTAGCTTATGCAAGAGGTGTAGGTTGTACTAGGGCTGGGGTGCTTGATACTACGTTTAAAGAAGAGACAGAGACAGATCTTTTTGGTGAGCAGGCTGTTTTATGTGGCGGAGTTGCGGCCTTAGTAAAGGCTGCATTTGAGACTTTGATAGAGGCGGGGTACCAACCAGAATCCGCTTATTTTGAATGTATGCACGAGTTGAAACTTATAGTGGATTTGTTCTATCAAGGCGGTATGGAATACATGAGATATTCCGTGAGTGATACGGCTGAATATGGAGATTACACTAGAGGACCTGCAGTAGTAGACGAAAATGTGAAAAAGAATATGCGAAAGGTACTTGACCAAATTCAAGATGGTACATTTGCGAAAGAATGGATCACGGAAAACGATGAGGGCAGGCCAACATTCAATAGGCTTCGGGAAGAAAATGCGGGTCATCAGATAGAAGAAGTGGGTAAAGAGCTTAGGGGTATGATGTCCTTTCTCTCGGATCCAGATTAGGATTGATTCCAGATATGAATAGTATGAAACATAAGTCGATAGACGAGGTATCCTGCGTAGTCCGCCATGTTGATTTGGTCTTGGCAAGGCTAAATCAGGCGGACTACGGAATCCTGCGAATTTGCAATTGCAATTAATGCAGATAAATCTTTAGTAATCCTAGACTAATAAAAGGAGACCGAAATGTCCCAAGAGAAAGTCACAATTTTTGATACTACCCTTAGAGACGGAGAGCAATCAGCGGGTATAGGGCTTACTACCCAAGAGAAGCTAGAAATTGCGAGGCAATTGGAGAGATTAGGAGTTGATGTCATAGAGGCCGGATTCGCCGCGGCATCGCCTGGAGACCTACAGGCGGTTCAGAAAATCGCCTCAGAGGTTAGAACTCCAAAAATAGCTTCCCTTGCAAGGTGTTACATAGACGATGTAGATAAGGCTTGGGAAGGGGTTAAAGGAGCAGCCAGACCACGGCTTCATGTCTTTATTAGCAGTTCTGATATACAGATAATGAATCAATTGCGCAAAAATCCAGAGGAAGTCCTCGATATTGCTGTGGCCTCGGTTGAGAGGGCGAAAACATATTGTGAGGACGTAGAATTTTCCCCCATGGATGCGACTCGGACTGAACCTGAATATTTGTATAAAATGCTGGAAGCCGTCATAAATGCTGGTGCCACTACAGTTAACATAGCGGATACTGTCGGATACATTATTCCGTCAGAATTTGCAGAAAGAATCGAAGACATCAAAAGAAATGTGCCTAACATAGATAAGGCCATATTGAGTGTTCACTGCCACAATGATCTTGGCCTTTCTGTAGCTAATAGTTTGGCTGCAGTGAAGGCGGGCGTCAGGCAGGTCGAAGGGTGCATCAATGGTCTTGGTGAACGGGCAGGAAATGCATCGCTTGAAGAGATTATTATGGCTATTGAAACGAGAAATGATTTTTTTGATGTCTCAACTAATATAGATACTACTCAGATATATAGGACGAGTAGATTGGTGAGTGACATCACTGGCTTTCCAGTACAACCAAACAAGGCGATAGTGGGAGCTAATGCGTTTCGTCACGCCTCCGGTATTCATCAGGACGGCGTTTTGAAGGATAGTAGCACCTTCGAAATTATGGATCCTAAATCGATAGGATGGCCAAGTAACTCATTTGTCTTAGGGAAACTAAGTGGCCGTGCTGGCCTGAGGGCTAGGTTAGAAGAACTTGGTTTCCATTTGGAGCAAAAGGAACTCAACGAAGTTTTCGAATCATTTAAGGAGTTGGCAGACCGTAAGAGAGAGGTCACAGATCAAGATCTTGAGACTCTACTATCAAACAGCCGTAGAACTGCGGATATTCCAACCGTATATGGTCTTGAGCATGTTCAAGTATCTACCGGTGATCATGGCGTACCGACAGCAACAGTAAAAATCAGGAACCCAGAAGGGGAGGAAATTACAGATGCTGCGACTGGTACAGGGCCTGTTGACGCAGTATATATGGCTATAAATCGGGTAATAGGAATAGAGAATAAGCTCACTGAATTTCGGGTAGATTCAGTTACGGAAGGAATAGATGCCATCGGAGATGTGACTATCAGAATAGAACTCCAAGGTGACACCTTTGTAGGAAGAGGTAGTGACACAGATATTATAGTCGCAAGTGCAAAAGCTTACATGAACGCTCTAAATCGGGCTCTGGCGGCTAATCCCAACGCGGGTTAATTCAAAAACTGTTGTTTTTATCCTAAGAAATATCAAATTCCTTGAACCAAAAATGGAGTGTTAAATGGCACCTAAAACCATGTTTGATAAGATATGGGAGGCTCATCTCGTGAAGGAAGTGGAAGGTCAACCTTCGCTTCTATATATAGACCTTCATCTTGTTCACGAAGTTACTTCGCCTCAAGCTTTTGATGGGCTCAGAATAGCCGGAAGACCTGTAAGGCGGCCAGATTTGACGGTTGCGGTGGCTGACCACAATACTCCGACGTGGGACCTTTCTCTTCCGATAACAGATCCGATCGCCAAGCAACAATTGGATGTTCTCACTCAAAACTGTGAAGAATTTGGAGTGACTCTTTACGATAGATTTAGTCCTTTGCAGGGCATTGTTCATGTTATAGGGCCAGAGCAGGGGCATACTCAACCCGGGAAGACAATCGTGTGTGGTGACAGCCACACTTCCACACATGGTGCTTTCGGAGCATTTGCTATAGGAATAGGAACGTCTGAAGTTGAACACGTGTTGGCTACTCAGACACTTAGGCAATTCAAGCCGAAAACCATGGAAGTGAGAGTCGAGGGACCTTTACCATCAGGGGTTTCTGCAAAGGATGTTGTGTTAAGCATAATTGGTGAAATTGGCACAGCAGGGGCGACCGGTCATGTAATTGAATATACTGGAGAAGGCATAACCTCTCTGTCCATGGAAGGCCGGATGACTGTGTGTAATATGAGCATCGAAGCTGGTGCGAGAGCCGGCATGGTAGCACCTGATCAAGTCACTTTCGATTATATGAGAGGAAGGGATAATGTCCCTCAAGCTGAAGATTTTGAAAAGGCAGTAAACGAGTGGAGGAAACTTTCCACCGATGACGCCGCCGAATATGACAGGGTGGTCATTATAAAGTCTGAGGATCTAGAACCCCATGTCAGTTGGGGTACCAATCCGGGAATGGTAATTCCGATATCATCCCGGATACCAAATCCCACCGACTATTCTGATGAAGGAGAAAGAGAGTCTGTTGAAAGAGCCTTAACTTACATGGACTTGGAACCTGGGACCAGAATGCAAGATATACCAGTAGATCGTATCTTTATCGGTTCCTGTACCAATTCAAGAATAGAAGACTTACGGGCGGCCGCGCGAGTAGCCGAAGGGAAAAAGGTTAGCGATACAGTTTATGCTATGGTCGTGCCTGGTTCTAATGCCATAAAACGCCAAGCAGAAGATGAGGGACTCGACACAATATTCACGGTGGCCGGGTTTGATTGGAGAGAGGCCGGTTGCTCTATGTGTTTGGGTATGAACCCTGACATATTAAAACCGGGGGAAAGGTGTGCTTCCACTTCAAACAGAAACTTTGAAGGAAGACAGGGTAGAGGAGGCAGAACTCATTTGGTTAGCCCAGAAATGGCAGCAGCAGCAGCGATAGCAGGACATTTCGTTGATATACGTGAATGGTAAATAAAAGAGCAAGGAAGAACTAAGATGGAACCTTTCGTTTCCCTAAATGCAAAACTAGCTCCTCTTAACAGAGTTAATGTAGATACTGATCAAATCATTCCAAAACAATTTTTAAAACGGGTTGAGAGAACAGGATTCGGTCAATTTTTGTTCAACGATTGGAGGTTTATGCCCGACGGCTCTGAGAACAAAGATTTTATTCTGAATCAAGAAGAATATAGTGCTGCTGAGATACTTGTGAGTGGAAGGAATTTCGGATCTGGTTCCTCTCGTGAGCACGCTCCATGGGCTCTGCAGGACTACGGATTTAAATGTATTATCGCTCCCAGCTTCGGAGATATATTTTTTAGCAACTGTTTTCAAAATGGCGTTTTGCCAGTAGTTTTACATGAAGATACAGTGGCTCAAATAATTGAGAATTCAGAAAACGATCCGGAGTACAGAATTAATATAGATTTGGAATCACAAAGGGTATGGGATGAGAATGAGGAAGTGGTGGCTGAGTTTTCTATTGAACCATTCAGACGTCACTGCATGTTGAACGGACTAGATGATATAGGCCTTACCTTGGAAGACGAGACAGATATATCTGTATTTGAATCTGGGCGTTCGAAACAGGGTGGTGTTTTAGGTACATAGCCACATCTTGTGGGCAAATTCCTAAGTCCGTCTAATGCCTTTAATTCGGTCTGTGATTGAATGTTGAAGAAGATTTAATTCTCTGGTTACAGAACTTCTGAAATACGAACTGTATTCACCAATGTCTTTAAATTTTTTGTAGCGTTCCCTGAGCCTTTTTCTGGTCGAGTTGTTTTGAACTTCAAACAATTGTTGTAATAATGCCCTTTTGAGCAGTCTGGAAGATTCATGATGATCGGTGTGTGCACCGCCGTCAGGTTCTGACACGATTACGTCTACTATTCCAAGGGCTTTACAATCTGCAGCCGTGAGTTTTAGCGATTCAGCCGCTTCATTGGCCCTGCCTTTGTCTCTATATATTAAATTTGCGGCCTCTTCAGGTGATATGGCTGAAAAAATAGCATTTTCCAGCATAATTACCCTGTCAGCTATTCCTAATGAAAGAGCTCCTCCGCTTCCACCTTCTCCAATCACAACCGCGATAGTAGGTGCTTTTTGGTCAGCAAAAAGAGACATTGTCGTGGCGATGGAATGAGCAAGCCCCCGATTTTCTGCTTCCAGAGAAGTATTTGCTCCAGGGGTATCGATTAACGATATTATGGGCAAATTGAACTTTTTGGCGATTTTTACAGCTCTCTGGCATTTTCGGAACCCCTCTGGCAATATTCTTAACACTTCTCCTGACACTTGGTCTTGTGAACGATTCTGACCGATGACAACAATGGTCTGACCTCCCAGTTGTCCAATTCCACAGCTTATTGCCGGGTCGTCAGAATATTGTTTATCCCCATGTATCTCCACAAAATTATCCAACATCCGTGCCATATAATCCAAAGATGTAGGCCGTGATGTATGACGAGCTAATTGAACAGAATGCCAGGCCAATTTTTTTGGATTATCAACAGAAATCTCACCCATCTTATTCGTTCTGTTTAAGGTAAATTCCTTTTGAAGGAGATCTAATATGACAGAGACGACTTCTCTTAATTCAGTTCGGGAAGCAATAGCATCAATCAGCCCATGCTTGAGATGTGACTCAGAAGTTTGTTGGTCAAAGTTGGGTGAATTATCTTTGGTTTGAGTTGTACCTATAGGATTGTATCCCAAAATGGCACCAGGTTCAGCGATTGTTATATCGGCTAGATTGGCGAAGCTCGCGAAAGCCTGTCCTGTAGATGGATTTGAGAAAACAGATATAAACGGTAGTCCTTTGGCATTATGCCTGTTGACTGCGATCGTGGTTTTGGCCATTTGCATCAATGACAAAACCCCTTCTTGGATTCGAGATCCTCCTCCCGATATGATGGCTAATAGAGGCAATCTTTTCTTTTCGGCTCTTTCTATTGCAAGAGAAATCTTCTGTCCTACAGCACACCCCATGGACCCTCCCATAAATCCGAAATCGAATGAGATGATCATACAAAGAATCCCATCAATACTGCAGGTGCCAGTCAAAACAGCCTCCGTGATTCCGGTCCGTTTTTGATCTTTATACAGGGTTTCTTTGTACGGAACTGAAGATGTGAAGGAAATCGGGTCGACAGATACCAAGTTTCTGTTAATTTCTTTAAATGATTCAAAATCAACTATAGAATTGACCCTGTCCCTAGCACTCATGCTGTAATGAAATCCACAGGTAGCACACATTCTATATCTTTGATACACATCTGATTTATTCAGGTCAGAGCTGCACATCAAACAGTATTTGTTCTCGTCCTGAACTGTTAGGTCGGATTCATTCCTATTCAATAATCGGGACATCATACTCGAAAAGTTGCTAACCATAATGCACTAATATTACTTTAGTAAGAAGGTAATATCTATTGTCAGGTTGAAGAAATCACATCTCTTGATTTGGAACCATCACCAGGACCCACAACACCCATATCCTCTAATTCATCCATGAGGCGTGCTGCCCTAGGATATCCAATCCTAAGCCTTCGTTGCAGTAAGGAGGTAGACATTTTGGTGTTTTTTTGGGCAAGCTGCGTTGCTTTTTCAAACAACTCGTCTTGGGTGTTTGCTCCACTGGGATCAGAAACCCCTATAGTGTGAGAATTTTCATCGCTAAAGATGTTTAGGTCAATTTCCGCTTTATACCCCCGCGGTGTGGTTGACCAATGATGGACTATATCTCCAATCTCATCGTCTCCTATGAAAACATTTTGCACTCTTGCAGGTCTTGTGGCATCTATCGGCTGGTAGAGCATGTCACCTCGCCCCAATAATCGTTCCGCACCCATCGTGTCAAGGATGGTCCTGGAATCTATTTGAGAAGTTACAGCGAAGCTAATTCTGCTTGGGAAGTTGGCCTTTATTAGCCCAGTTATCACATCGACAGAGGGTCGTTGGGTTGCGACTATCAAATGAATTCCGGTAGACCTACCGAGTTGTGCTAACCGGCAGATAGATTGCTCTATATCAAAGGCAGCGGTCATCATCAAATCAGCCAGTTCGTCTATGGCCACGACGATGTAAGGCATTTTCACACTGCTCTTATTGTTAAATGATTCTATATTACGTACCCCTGTTTCCTCCATACGCCGATACCTACTCATCATTTCTTGGATCAACCCCTTGAGGATTCCCACGACCTTATCAGTTTCTACTATGACAGGAGTCATTAAATGCGGGATACCGTTATATGGAGTTAGTTCTACTCTTTTGGGGTCTATGAGGAGCATCTGCATTTCTGAAGGATCTTTTTCCATAATCAGGCCAGTTATTATTGCGTTGATGCAAACACTTTTGCCACTTCCAGTGGCTCCTGCGATTAACAAATGAGGCATCTTAGATAGATCAAAGGAAACTTCTTCTCCATCAGAACCTTTTCCAAGAGCTACAGGTAATTGACTTTTCTTTGACAATGAGGTGTAAGGCCTACTTTCCATAACATTTTTTAATGCCACAAGACTTGGGGTATGATTGGGTACTTCGATACCCAAAAGCGATTCCCCCATCACCGGAGTTTCGATCCTAAGACTAGGGGTTTTGAGAGCTAATGATAAATCCTTTTCCCGGCGCAGAATGGCATCTACACTGATCCGAGTTTTTTCTTCCTGTTGCACCATAACAGGTTTTCCATTTGTATCTATTTCAAGGTTGCCGTCCTTGTCTCTAGATTTAACTCTCTTTACTTTTCTGACCCATCCAGGTTGAATTCCGTACATGGTTACAGTTGGACCAGGTCTGACTTTTTCGACTGCTACTTCTATTTTGTAGTCGGCGAATGTGTTTTTGATGATGTCGGCAGTGTCGCGTATTTCTTCTTTACTGATACCGCCTTCTGATATCCCAGAAAGCAATTTCATATCTGGAAGCTTCCAAGAAGTTGACACACTGGCCGAATTTGGAAGTGGGTTATTTAATTTCTTGTCCCTACCCAAATCAGGATCTGCTTCGAATTCGGCCAGATTATTAATTTGTGAATCTGTTTTAAGTGACGGGTCTTCTTTCGGGGAAGACTTGGACCAGTATTTATTGAATTTATTGGATTGAGAGGTTGTACTTTCCGTATTTATCAGATCTGGCTCTGGCTGAATGGGTTCTAGGGCTGGTTCATCTGCAGGGGCAGTAGATCCTTCTCCGGTTTGGGTTAGTTGATTTATAGTGACATTGGATGAAGAAATATAACTAGAAAGGAGATCATCGGTAGTAGGCGGCGAATTGGGTAGGATTGGATTCTTGATTGCCGTTTCAATCAGGGAATTTCCCATGCTAGATTTTTTCCCCACAGGCGCACTGTTGATAATCTGGCTCTCTTTTATATGAGGGGTAAGAACTTCAGGGGGCATAGGTACAAAGCGTTTGGATTCTTTTGTCTCAGACATGTTCTTTTGAGACTTTTTATTGAGAATTCTTAAGTACACGAATTTTGCAGCCAATCCTAATGACCAAAGGAACAGTATCATGATCTGCCAGGATTTAACCAAAATAGGCGGTTTGATTATTACTAACCCAGCGTAGAATAATAAAAATATTCTTAACCATCCCATTAACGTGTTTCCACCAATTATGTGAAGTCCAACCTCTCCACCGATTGATCCGTTTCCGATATTCGAAATTATTCCATAATCAGTAAAATGGATAAAACTTATCGCTCCCCACAAAGATCCAGTTATTACGAAGGCACCAACAATTTGTCTGGGGTAATCTGAGCCTACACGCTTGATTTTTTGTAAACCGGACACAATACCAATAGCAATTAACCAAAGGCATGGCAAAACAATTCCCAGTCCAGTCCATTCGACGAAGGAACTTATGTAACCATTCAGGAACCTAGGTATTAGTGGTTCAAAAAATGCAGTTGCAATTATCGAACTGGCACATACAGCTGCAACTGCAACCCAAAATAAAATAATAGAGGGATTAAATGGGATGATTTTAGGTTGGGTATCATCAATATTTTCGTTCATATTATACCTGTGCCGTGTGTCTGAACAGGAACAAGAGCAAATAAATCCTGTAACTTAGTCTAGTAAAATATAGGTAGTTTATGCTAGCAGAGTCTGCACTAATTTACTGGGGTTTTGGTGGGCCTGAACCGTCAATATATATAGTCCCAGAGTGAACTTTGTTTCCCAGTGTCGCTTTGCTGTCTGTGAATTCCACAGTGTCTCCATCTTCAATCAAAAAAATATTCTCCCTCTCTAGGCCACTTTTTTCTGCGATATTTGCATGAGCCACTAGATGTCTCGTCTCCCCATGAATGGGTATAAAATATTTTGGTTTAACAAGCTCTATCATGTGCCTTAAATCTTCTCTGCTGCCGTGTCCGTGGACGTGAACGGGGGATATGTTTTGATATATTACCTGTCCCCCCTGTCGGAACAGATTATTTATCATATGGGAATATTTAACTTCATTTCCGGGGATCGGAGATGATGATATAACTATGGTGTCACCGTTTTTTACTGATACATCACTATGCTCGCCGCGGGAAATCAAACCCATGGCCGAACTGCTTTCACCTTGTGCACCGGTTGTTATAAGCAAAACCTTTCGATCGGGTAATTTTTTTGAGTCTCTTAGGGGTATAACGGTGTTTTGAGGATCAGCTAAATATCCTAAATCAAGAGCGACTTTAAGATTCCTATTCATACTTCTACCGACCACCGATACCCTGCGACCTAGTATTGAGGAAATAGTGATAATCTGTTGAATTCTAGAAAGTAGGGAAGAAAATGTTGCAATTAATACCCTACCTTCAGATCGGGAAATTATTTGTTTTAATTTTTCTTCCAGTGTAGATTCGGAACCTGTAAAACCATCCTTTTCAGCGTAAGTAGAGTCCGAACATAAAATCAGATTAGTATTTGAAGATAAATTTGATAGATATTCAAGATCAATAGGATTACCAAGCGTAGGGTTATCATCGAACTTAAAATCCCCCGTATGCACTAATAAACCTACAGGGCTTTTTAAGGCTATTCCAGCAGCGTCCGGAATTGAATGACATACGGGAAAGAATTGAAATTCGAAGCACCCTAAGGAATATGACTCATAAAAATTTACAATATGTAAGTCATGTTGCTTTTTATTACCGAGTTTAAACTTGATAAATTCTCTAGTTAATTTGCTTGAATATACAGGCACATTAAAATTACTTAGCAAATGTGATAAACCACCGATGTGATCATCATGTCCATGAGTGATTAATACACCCAAAATCATATTTTTTCTTTCGTTTAAATAGGTTGTATCGGGTACACTGAAACCGGATATCGGCTTAATTTCTGACGGAAACGCTATGCCGGCATCAATTATTAAGATCTGGCCATCATATTCAACGGCCATCATGTTTTTGCCGATTTCTCCAAGGCCTCCAAGCGGTATTACCTTTAATCTTTTGTTATTCAAAATGATTGTCAAATAAACTTAATTGAGTGGCAGGAGGCATTTGCGATTGGTCAGGAACGGATAGCTCATTTTTATTGATCAAGGAAGTTATTTTTTGAAAATCTTGTAGCAATTTGGGTTTCAGGCTCGGATTATAGAGAGCCGCTGCTGGATGATACACCGGTAGTATCTTAATACCGTTCCATTCACGGACAATTCCTCTAGCTTTACTCAATGTTATGTTTGGGAAGAATTTTGAAAAAGAAAATCTTCCTAACGTGATTATTACAGAAGGGTTGATCAACGAAATTTGCAGGGCTAGATATGGTTCGCATGAATCTATCTCGGTTTGTTGCGGGTCTCTATTACTAGGTGGCCGGCACTTGAGCATATTTGTGATGTATATTTGGGATCTTTTTATGCCGACTGAATCAAGGAGTTCATTAAGCAAATTACCGGCCCTACCAGCGAAAGGTCTCCCGGTTTTGTCTTCGTTAAAACCGGGAGCTTCTCCTATCAACATAACTTGTGCATCGTAATTACCCTCGCCAGGTACCGTACGGCTTCTTGATTTTGATAAGCTACATTTTTTGCATTGAGAGACTGTATGCTCCAAAGCAGTGATTGTGATTGGTTCTTGGTTACTCAATTTGGCCGTTTCACCCTGTGTTTTGTTGAAGTGCTTCTTATATTAACTTATATTTCCTATATCTAGACTCGTTTCGCCGTGGATCAGAAATGACAGCAAATCTCTTATGGATTTAGTTTATGTTAAGAAAATCTGGAATCTTAGGGTACCCGTTAGGACACTCAATATCACCGTACTTCCAAAATGCAGCTTTTGAATTCTTGGGCATAAAGGCATCCTACAAAGCTTGGTCGACTGAGCCAAAAGACTTATCTGATAAAGTGAACGCATTGAGAGGCACTTCTTTTATGGGTGCGAATGTAACCATTCCTTTTAAGGAAGCTGTCATAGAGTTGCTGGATGAAATGGATGATTGGGCGAAGAGGGTAGGTTCGGTGAACACCATAGTTAATGATTCCGGTACTTTGGTGGGATACAACACTGACACAGTCGGGTTTATTCAGGCTATTTCAGAATATGGAAATTATGACCCCTCAGGAGAAGCTGTACTGTTAATTGGAGCAGGAGGCGCTGCTAGGGCTGCAGCCCATGCATTGGTGGGGAATAAAGTAGGTTCTTTGGTGATAGCAAATCGGACCTATCACAGGGCTGAGAGATTGGCATCTGAATTTCCTGCCAAAGACAAAGTTAGTCCTGTACTATTAAATGGTCCTGGTTTTTTGAAGGCTGTAGATTCGGCATCTCTGATCATCAATTCAACCTCTATAGGGATGAAACATACCTCAGTTGAAAACTGTAATCCACTAGAGGGCATCAGTGTCAAAGCTGGTGTTTTAGTAAATGATATGGTTTATAACCCCCTTAAAACCCCTATGTTGATACATGCAGCTGAAACGGGAGCTAAGATATTGACAGGCCTGCCGATGCTCGTTTTACAAGGAGCTGCTTCCTTTAATTTGTGGACGGGTAGGGACGCCCCAGTTGATGTAATGTTTTTGGCTGCCCAAGAAGCATTGGCAGATTAGTTCGAGTTTTTGTTCTGATCCTTCAGTGACTGCAATTTGATCAATGCTTCCAATGGTGTCATAGCATCTATATCAGTGTTTGCCAGTTCTTCTTCTAGCCAATTACGGTAAGTAAACATCTGTGTTTGGAACGGTTTATTGGCGCTTTCATTCAATGTGGATGCAATTGAACTTTTATTATTTTCCAGCATTGCCAATATTTCCCATGCCCTTCCTACGATTTTTGGCGGGAGGCCTGCCAATTTGGCTACATGCACCCCATAACTTTTATCTGCTCCCCCTGGCAAAATTTGCCTTAAGAATACTATTTCACCATTTATGTCGGAAACGGATACGTGCAAGTTAGTTATTCTGTCCAGACGCTCGGATAATTCAGTCATTTCATGGTAGTGAGTGGCGAATAATGTTTTACACCCTAGTGTTTTCTCCTCATGAATAAACTCCGTTACCGCTTGAGCTATTGCAAGTCCATCATATGTGCTGGTACCTCTACCAATTTCGTCAAGAATGATCAAGGATTTCTCAGTTGCTTGGTTTAATATGGATGCCGTCTCCAGCATTTCTACCATGAAAGTTGATTGGCCTTTCGTAAGGTCATCCTGCAGCCCCACCCTCGTAAATATTCTGTCTACAATTCCTATTGTGGCAGATTCAGCTGGTATGAAACTGCCGATTTGAGCCATCAATGTGAGAATACCAACTTGACGAAGGTAGGTGGATTTACCAGACATATTTGGGCCGGTTAGCAGTAATATTTGGTTGAATCTTCTCGATAAATTTGTATCGTTAGGCACAAATTCGCCAGGACCCACGATTTGTTCTATTACTGGATGTCTGCCTGATTTGATATCGATTGTGTCGGAGTTATTAAGAATTGGTTTAATGTAATTACGTTCCGACGCAATTCTTGATAGGGAATAGAACACATCCATGAGTGAAATTGCATATGATGTTTTCAGTAATGCTTCTAGGTGTATAGATATATCAGAACAAATCTTTTCAAATAATCTTTTTTCGATTTCTTCTATTTTTGAACTTGTGTTGAGTATGATTGACTCATATTTTTTCATTTCTGGCGTGATGTATCTTTCACCTCCCACTAGGGTTTGCCGACGTACATAATCCGAGGGGACTCGGGAGGTATATGATTTGCTCACTTCAAGGTAATATCCGAAAACCCTGTTATATCCAATTTTCAACGATTTAATACCGGTCTTTTCTCTTTCGCGAGATTCGATGTTAGCCATGTTAGCTTTGGCTTTGGTAGATTCTTGCTTTAATAAATCCAACGTCCTGGAGAAACCAGGCTTGATCGTTCTTCCTTCCCCTACATTTGGAGGAGTTTCGGGTTCAATGGATTTTTTAATTAATTCATATGGGATTGAATTATCACTAAATTCATTGAGAACCCAGAAAGTGTCTTTGTTTTTGGTTCGCCTGCCTGCTATGGCGATAAGGTCAGGTATAACTTCCAAACTGTTGCCTAGACCGGTTAAATCTCTCGGTCCCGCTGTCCCCATTTTCACCTTTGTTGTAAGGCGCTCAATATCTGATATGGAAGTTAAAATTTTTGCGATATGACCCCTTCGAATTGGATCTTCTATGAACCATTCTACGGCTTTTTGTCTTTCCTCAAGTAGGTCCAATTCTAGTAGGGGTTGTCCTAGCCATTTCCTGAGTAGTCTTCCTCCCATTGGTGTTTGGGTTTTATCTAATATCGAGTACAAAGAGGATTCTTGAGAATTCTCTCTACCACTAGAAAAAATTTCTAAATTACGACTCGTTTGTTGGTCAAGAGACATGAATGGTTGGGTGGAATATGTTTTCAATGTGGGAATGGTTCTTAATGCGGACCGTTGATGTGTTTTTAAATATTCAATGATTTGAGCTGCTGCTTCAATTCCAAGGGTCAGTTTGTCGCACCCAAATGATTCCAACGAAGCTACCCTGAAGTTTTGTTCAACTATCTTGCGAGAGTTATTAGCAATATACCCCTTTTCATCTACCAAAGTAATGTAAGAATTTATGCTCTCAGATATGTTATCAGGCAAGGGTTTAGATATTATTAATTCCCTGGGATTTATCCTATTTATTTCAGTGGTTAAATCTTCAATTTGTATCTCAGTTGTCAGGAATTCTGTCGTTGTAATGTCTACGTAGGAAACCCCTACGGAATGGTCTTTAATAACTATTGAGGCAAGATAGTTGTTGATATTGGTTTCTAAAAGTTGATCTTCTGTAATAGTGCCTGGAGTCACAATGCGAACCACTTCTCTGTCTACGATACCTTTTGATGTACTTGGATCGCTAGTCTGTTCACAAATCGCGATTCTGTGTCCTTTGGAGACCAACTTGGATAGATATCCGTTAAGAGAATGGTATGGAATCCCAGCTAAGGGAACTTTCTCACCTTTCCCCATTTCCCTGGAGGTTAAAGCTATTTCAAGGTCTTTCGCCATCACCTTGGCGTCATCGTCAAAGGTTTCGTAGAAATCCCCCATCCTGAATAGCAGAATATCGTTTGGGTGATTCGATTTGATGTCCAAATATTGTTGTCGAGCCGGTGTCGCCATAGAGAATACGTCCATATGATGATGAACAGCATTTTAACCAAAAAATCCAAGTAAAGATATTTAAATTACCGAAAGTCCGACTAATAAGTCGACTTTAACTCTGGCCTAATCGTCTTTCCAGAATCTTTCTTCTAAGAATTCATATCCATCGCCAGTTACTTTTTCTTTGACATCCTCAATCATACCTGGGTGGCCACAGGCGTAAATCATTGTATCGGCAGTTGTAAGATTGAATTGGTCGAGCTTATCTTTGACGATATTGTTTACTCTTCCTGTATCCCCAGACCAAGTCGAATTTCTGTCTTCATCGGGCCTACTGATTGTTGGAACAAAAGTTACCAAGGAAGGGTTTATAGCACTTAAATTTTCGAACTCTTTATCGTACACAAACTCATCTGTATAACTGGCCCCTTCCAGGACATAAAAGTGATGGCTGCTTCGGTTTTGCCTGAGATAGTCTCGTATGATGCTGACGTAAGGAACCACACCAGTTACGGTAGAAACGAGAAACTGATTCTCCATTTCTTCTTTGAACGTGAATATGCCCTTAGCCCTAGGACGTATCGTCACTCTGTCACCTTCACCCAAATCCCAAAGCATCGGGGTCAATACGCCACCTTCTTCCACAGGGATTAACTCTATAAATAATTCTATAAACTCTTCATGCGGAGCAGAAGCTATAGAATATGCTCTCTCAATCCCGTTATGTCCGATTGTGCAATATTGGCCAGGTTTGAAGGTGTAGCCGTCTGGTTTTTCAAGCCACATGAGTGCTAAATCTTCGGTGTGATCTTCTCTGCGCACTATGCTAATTTTTTGTAATGGTGCCCTTTGAGGGAATTTTCTTGTTGTCATAATTACTCCTATACTACTCTGCTACCCTTTGGCTAGACTTTTTCTACTCGTACTTTACATAGTCTCAAACCCGCAGTTTTAGCCATTGGATCTGGTTCCGAACTGCTATTTAATGATTCGATTAAAGTGCCGAATAACGCAGTAGTAGCAACCATCCCTGAATGTAAGCCATTGAGGTGTGCATTGCCGGTTAATTCAAATTCCTCGCCCAATATTTTGATTACATCGCCCTCTGAAATACCAGCTTCCTTTGCATCTTCCTCATTCATTTCGATAACTTCACGTCTTGTGATGGTATTTAAGTCATTCTCGGTAACGATGCCTGCGTCTCGGTCCGCATCAAAAAGTACTCTGCCTGGTGCAAAAACCATTGGATATTGATCATTGACCAAGGTTTCCTTGCTTTGAGTGAATTCAATAGGGGAGAAAACGTAACTTGAATTCAAGATGGGGTTTCTAATGTGTCCTCGTGAATCTAAACTGTTAATTTGAAGGGTCTTGTAAGTCTCCACCTCGTTTGTTATTTCAGTTAGTACATCATCAGAGGAAGAATAAGACAGGTCATCTGATCCTAATCTTGCGGCTATCTGAGACAGTATTCTCCAATCTTCATCCTCATCGCCAATGGGCCCTATTGCTGGCCGAAGCCGGTGTATTCTGCCTTCCATATTGGTGTATGTGCCAGTTTTCTCGGAAAAAAGAGCCGACGGCAATACAACATCTGCTATTTCGGTTACTTCGCTAGCGAAACTTTCATGGACAATTAGTAAATCTGTGGCTTTGATTTTGTCTAAAAATTCTGATCGGTTTGGGGTGTTATGAAACAATTCATCCCCGATGAGGTGTAAAGCCTTTATAGCTCCGGAGGAGCAGGCTTCAGATATTTCCATTAGATCTATACCTTGTGAGGCGGTTGGTCTGTGCCCAGGTAATAAGTTGGGTACACATCCAACATCTCTAGAGCCTTGCTGGTTAGCTCCCGAAAATAGCGGGTATATGCCGCCTGATTTTTTACCTAAATTTCCGGTAATTAAGGATAAATTAACTAGGGATTCAACTGTGTCGTTTATGTGGGAGTCAGAAATTGTTTCAAGTCCATAGAGGATTGAAGAGGCACCGGCATTAGCAAATATTTGAGCCATTTCCCGGATCTCTTCTTGACTTATTCCTGTCTGCGCACTGACTTTCACTAAATCGAAATCCCAAAGGGAATTTCGGAATTTGTCATAACCTTCACATTTTTCCGTGGCAAAGTCATGATCTTCTAACGATTGGTCTATTATGCTTCGCAAAATTCCGCCTATCAAAACAGATTCGGAATTTATTAGAGGTCGAATCCATTTTGTGGCATATCTTGTTAATTCGGTCTCCCGTTGGTCTATTACTATTAGGTTGGCCCCTTTGGCCACCGCTTGTTTTATAGGAACCGACACAACGTTTTGTTCTTCTGTTATGTTCGCCGAAACTAGTAGTATTACTTGCGAATCCAACAGCTCCCAAATTTTGTTTGAGGCACAATCAGTGCCTATTAAATTCTGTAGAGAATTTACTAATTTCGGCCGAGAATTTGAGGAGACGTTTACATTGTTGGACTTCATCACTCGTCGGGCAAATTTCTGAGCGGCAAAATTGTCCTCATTAGTACCTCTCGCGGATGCGATTAAAGCATAATCACCATCCTGGTGATGCTCTAGTTTGCCGGCCACAAAATCTAGTGCCTCGGGCCAGGTGACTTCCTCGAGTATTGAATTCTTGCGTACCATTGGTTTCTTCAATCTATTTTTGTTGTTAACAAAATCCAATCCAAACTTGCCTTTAAAACAGGCCATACCCATATTGGCCTCGGCTTTTCGGTTCGGTATAGACCTCACTACTTTGTTTCGTTTATTGACATCAAGATCTAGTTGGCAACCAACTGGGCAATGAGGGCAGGTGGTGGAAATTTTTTGTACTGCTTTATCCCACTTGTAATCCCTCTCAACGATTGCTCCGGTGGGGCAGACATCTATACATGCCCCACAAAATTCGCACCCGGATTCAAGTAAGGAAGTGCCGGCTGCGGTCCCGATTATGCTTCTGCCGGATTTGTCTATTAAGGTAATCGCTCGGTCTCCTCTTACTTCGTCACAGGCCCTTACACATCTAGAGCATACGATGCATAAATTCATGTCCATGTCCCAGTACGGATCTTTCACCTCCATAGGAAGGTGTCTGTTGTTGTATGTCAGTGGGGTGGTCAACTCCATTTCCATATATCTAACAGTGTCTTTTAGCTCACATCTTTCATTTTTTGGACATGTGACACATCGGTCATTCACTGAAACATGTCTAAGACATACATCAGTAGGACCACAAAGTTCAACTCTGTGGCAATTCAAACAACCATGAGGATGCTCTGATATTAGTAGCTCCATGATTCCTTTACGAAGACCCACTAAATCGCCTGTATTGGTTTCAACTCTCATTCCTTCAGAGACAGGAGTTGTGCAAGAAGCAGGGCTCCCCGGCAGTGCTCTATAACTACCATCTGGAGTAGGGGCTTCTGCTTTAACCACGCACATCCGACAGGCTCCGTAAGGTTTCATCCCGGGGTAGTAGCATAGGTATGGTATGTACATTTCGTTATCCATGGCAGCTTGAATTATCATGCTACCTGGCTCAGCCTGTATTTCTACTCCATCTATTGTTAGATTAACTTTGTCTGACATGTCACTCTCCGGGTATGTGGTCAGTAGCGTAAGGTCTGGTATTTTTCGGTACTATTTTCGATCGGTCACAGCTTCCTGTTGGGCAACGATTTTCCTCTATGTGGAGTCGAAAATCTTCTTCAAAATGGGTGATAGCGGACCTTATAGGACCGAAACCCAGTTGGCCATGTCCACAAAGGGATCCGGCTTCCATTGTGCCGCCAATACTTTTCATCAAGTCCATATCTCCAGGTTTGCTAGCGCAGTTTGATATCCTTTCCACGATTTCCAGTAGATGTTCCATACCTAACCTACAAGGGAAACATTTACCACAAGATTCCAATTGGCAAAAAGCCACCAGAACCCTAGTCAAATCCACAGCACAAACTCTATCACTTCCAACGATTATTCCTCCTGATCCGAAAATAGCTCCGGCGCTTCTCATTTCGTCAAAATCTATATGAATATCCTTGCTGTCTGGCCCTAACACTCCTCCAAGAGGCCCCCCTGTCTGTAAGAGCTTAAGCTGTCCGTTGCCAGTGACCCCCCCACCCAGATCATCTACCACTTCACCAAGGGTCAATCCCATTGGAACCTCATATAACCCTGGGCGATTCACATCGCCACTAAGGCATACAATGGCAGTCCCAGTGCTTTGGTTGACACCGATAGAAGAGAACCAGTCAGCCCCTTTTGAGATGATCTCAGGAGCATACGCAAGTGATTTAACATTATTAATGTTGCTCGGCTTTCCCCAAACACCAAAAGCCGCCGGGAACGGTGGTCTGAATCTGGGCATGGCTCT
The DNA here is from genome assembly GCA_002435305.1 of Dehalococcoidia bacterium UBA6495. Classification (GTDB taxonomy): domain Bacteria; phylum Chloroflexota; class Dehalococcoidia; order Lucifugimonadales; family UBA826; genus UBA11996. The sequence goes on along the minus strand of DJMH01000052.1, from coordinate 9,640 downwards.
TTTTCCTTCCACCGCTTCCATAAGAGCGGTTTCCTCACCTGCTACATAAGATTCGCCGGTTAGGGCAACTTCAATATCAAAATTGAAATCTGTTCCTAATATGTTGTTTCCAATTAATCCTAGATCGTAGGCCTGTTCAATAGCCTTCTCTGTTCTTTCTATAGGGCCATCATGGCCGTGTCTTATGAAGACGATTCCGTTGGATGCCCCAGTGGCGTAACCAGCTATTGCAAGGCCTTCTAGCAGAGTGTGGGGATCGCTCTCTAAGATTCCTTTGTCATTATAGGCGCCGGGGTCACCTTCTTCACAATTGCATAATATGTATTTTGTAGGTCCGGGTGACCCAACCAAAAAACTCCATTTCACGCCGGTAGGGAATGCCGCTCCTCCTCTCCCTCTAAGACCGGAATTCTTAACTTCGTCTATAACCTCTGAAGGAGACATGTCAGTCAGAGCTTTGTAAAGGCCGGCATATCCTCCATTAGCTATGTACTGGTTTATATCATGTGGAGAAGTATGTCCCGCGTTTCTGAGGGCTATTCTGTTTTGAAGTTTCAGTCCTGGCATCGACTCAAGTGAATCTTCACCATTCACTGACCCTTCTTCTCCAATATAGCCAAAAACTTTTTCCTTCGGGTATCCTTCATTTATCAAATACTCATCTACTATATATTCAATTTCTTCCGGGGTTACATTGTTGAAGAAAAGTCGAGATTTACCTGGTTTTTTTATATCTAACAAAGGTTCAGCATAACAAAGACCCAGGCATCCAACCTCTTGTATATTGGCTTTTAGCCCTTTGGAATCTAAATATTTCTGTAGTGCTTTAAGCACTCTGAAAGCACCAGCGGCGTGACCACACATAGCTGTTCCAATTCGGACTAAAGGAACTCTGCCACTAGTCATGTTAGCCCATTCTGCCGTTGCCTGAGATGTTATTTCTTCGTATTTCATTGATTATTCAAGGCCTACTAATTTAGGGTTTCTTTTTCGTAGAGACTGTTCAGCAGATTTAGGACAATATCCGGTTTAGCGTTACCGTATAGTTCATGGTCTACACTTATTACAGGGGCTTGCGAACATGCGCCAAGGCACGTGTTAAAACGGAAAGAGACTTTACCATCGTCAGTGTCACCTTCTGAATCCAACCCTAATTTCCCTAAAACAGACTCCAAAATTTCAGTCGCTCCTTTTAAGTGGCAAGTAGGGCCCCAACAAACTTCTACTGAGTGTTCACCGGGAGGTGTAAACCTAAAATTCGGGTAGAAGGAAGCTACACCAAATACTGAATTAATTGAGGTCTTGGAATGAGCTGCTACCTCTTCTATTGCTTCTTCAGGAATATATCCAACCAAATCCTGAATTGCCAGCAAGGAAGATAGTACGGTGACAGTAGGCCTTTTTTGGGACTGAATGGCCTGTTGAATCCTAGTCCTGAGGTTGTCTTTATCTGTTGTCAAAGATGCTTACCCTCATCTTTGTAAAAATTGTCACAAGCATATCATAGGGGCCTTCCTCGGACAATTCATTTGTTCTTGAGATTTGATAAGGCCAAATGAGCCATTTTTCGGCCCATTGCGACGCTGTAATTGGTGCCTCTGTCTTGTGGATAAACTTGAGAAGTATTGGCCAAATACAAGTTTTGGATTCCAGTCTGGTGAGCTGGAATATTTTTGCCGTAATTTGTGTCAACTACCGGTTGAGCGTTAGGTATTTTATGGTGATGGTACTCCTTCACCCACTCGACTGTGAAATCTGGATTTATTTTTTTTAAATGCGGTAGGTAGCTGTCAAATAATTCACTTCCGGTCATCTTGTATAACTTATGATCCTCAGACAAATAATTAGACAAATACACTATATGGTTGTTTCCGTATCTTTCCGATCCCACCAAGTTTGTGTGCTCGATTAGCCCGATGAAAGGAATAGATCGGTCAGCTATGTTGAGCCAGTAAACATCAGTCAAGGGGTAATCTAGTACTAGAATAATAAGAACTGCCGCCATGTACTCTACATTTAAAAGTTTAGAGCGGTATTCTTTTGATAGGCCTTCTGTCAAGCGGTTAAAAACGTGAGATGGAGTGGAGGAGATGACTGCATCAAAGGACTCCTCTTTTTCTTGCGATCCGATAGTCATTAAAATCTCTCCAGAATTCGAACCACGGATCCTTTTTATTTGGGTGGATAAAAAGATTTCTGCC
>DJMH01000052.1:0-7046 GCA_002435305.1 Dehalococcoidia bacterium UBA6495 | reverse complement strand
GGATATCCCAAAACCTCTTTAGCAAGAATATTTTTTCTGGATGCAAATCGAGTGGTCATTTTTCCCCAAAGCCATGCCATGCTGATCTTGTCATGGTTTTCTTCCCCGAATTTACCCCTTAACATCGGCTCCCAAAATGCATGATAAATCTCTGTATTCGTGTTTCTGATCAGCCATTCTTTCGCGGATATGGATTCGAGTTTTTGCCACTCTTTTATATACCGTATCTGCAATGACGATATCCCCATTTTTATTCGGTTTATAAAACCTAAGGGCTTGTATTTCATCAAATCAAAGGGGCTCAAAAATTTATATATTTCCCCATCCTGATACGTTCCAACACTTGATGGAAACCATTCAATAGTTTCTTTTAGGCCTATTTCAGCCATTAGAGAAACAATATCTGTATCATTCGTAAACCAGTGATGATATCCCTTTTCAAGCTCACTACCAGCTACTTGGAATGTGGAGGCATGGCCTCCTATATAATCAGCGGCTTCATATATTTTTACCTTATGACCTTTTAAGGAAAGGTCGTAGGCAGCTGCCAATCCCGTAGCTCCAGCTCCTATAATCCCGAATTTCATGTAATACCTTTATTAATTACAATCTTACTTATGTTTATATTCTGTGACGGAGTTTTCTCAAGGAAAGGCCTTCCGCCCATAGAAATAATTGGCCTAAAAGTACTACCGGCACTATTAGGCATAGGTGAGTAAGGGCAGCAAAAGCTGCTGCTTGCGATCGGCTAACACTTGTGGGCTCAATTACCATAAGGGTTTCACGGGCTATTATTTCAAACAAACCTATACCCCCGGGCATCGATGGGATAGATGCGCCAATGTTTGTTATAGCTGTAATACTGGCTGCTGAGGCAAAAATGTGCAATATATCCGAATCGCCAGGTAGGATCCTGAGGCTTACCAAAACAGAATGGAATAATACTGCTTCAAGTATCCAAATAGGTAGAGATAGTAATAAGGCTTTACAAGTGATTTTCCAATTTTTTAAGGAATACAGGCCTTCTACTACATCTTCGGTAAGATTATTTATACTATGGGCCCAATTTCTCGGAAGCCGAGAGGTTAATTGGCGGAAGATACTTATAGACCGGGGCCCATTAAGTGCAATAGCTACCAATAAACCAAATAGGATTGCGAATGGGAAGGTGAAAATCACCAGCAAGAACGTTTCGTCTAGTTGGGTGATTTGAGATAGCCTTGAAAAAATCGTATTAAACGGTACAGACATAGATGACCCTGCGAGAATAAGTATGAGGGCTAGACCATCCATAATACGTTCCACAAAGATCGTGCTCAGTGCTGTTGCAGTCGGAACCCCTGTCTTGTTTTTTAGATAATATCCTCTTATCAATTCCCCTAATCTAAAGGGTAGAATGTTGTTTGCCATATATCCAATCACAACTATAGGAAACAGAGTTTGAATTTTAATTTTATCTATGCCGGAAAGAAGTACTTGCCATCTCAATGTTCGGAAGCCCACACCCAAAAAGTAGGCCAGAATTCCAGGGACAAGAACTAGGTAGTTTGCCTTTTCGAAAGTGTTCCACATTTCACCAATATCAATAGTGAGGGCGAATATTATTAACAATAATATTCCTGTAAACACCCACAATGAAGACTTTTTCAATTCCTGTCCTTATATCTGGTGATTCTTTTTAAGTGGAGGCCTACTTTCTGTAAGTGTCTCCGACAAAATCTATATTTGGAAAAGTATTGCTAGTATAGATGTATGCGTCTTCACTTCCGATGCTTTTACCTACTCCTTTTCTAAATAACCAATACTCCAGAAATGTATTCCAATGCTTAGTATCTATAAGTTTGGGTACTAAATTGATAATGTTAAGGTCTCTATAAGTATGTTCTGGAAACCACCACCTATGAGGTATTCTGCCAGCCTTTTTGTAATTTTTAGATAAAGCCTTGTCCGCAGCAAGGTGGTTGGAGGAGTGGACTACAACTATTGAAGCTTGTTCGTGAGGTTCATATGATTCCGGTTGTAATTTAGGATATTTGGCGTTGGCATAATTCCTCAGATACCAAGACCAAGGCCATGTGAATCCGTTAGTTTGATCAATGATGATCAATGGCTCGTCAGCCATTTCGGATTTTGCATGTAATTTCTTTATTGTGTTGTTGACTTGAAGTAAATCTGGGGAAGTTTGGGTGTATACCAGCATTTCAATGGGAATATCAGAGTTTACAAAGTTTGCGTAAATAGTTGTACGAATGGTCAGTAAAAGAAGAATCGTGGCAAGGCCAGCATACAAATATTTTGCAGAGGCGTGGGTCTCGTAACGTCGAATAAACCTCACTATAAATACAAAACTGGTAAGGATTAGTGAAAGCATTATTATTGCAGCAAACACCCTTGGTATTGGGTGTAGGTTGGAAGAGTATTTAGTAACGCTAAAAACGATTATTAGCACTATTGTTGGAACGAAATAAATTATACCTTGGCTAAAACTGGGTTTTGATTTAAACCTGGATGTATTGAATAAGTCCCCTAAAAATTTTCCAGAAAGCACAATGATTGGTAAAGTTATATTTACGAGTAACCATGGCATTTTTTCGCTCGCAATCGTGTAGAGGAATAGAGTTATTACGGTCCAATAAATCAGGAATAGATTAAACTTGGTGCGATGTTTCAGAAAATACAGAGATGCCAGTACTGCAAAAATTGCTGGCAGGTATTCGTATATTGGGATGAGAGTTAGATAATAATGTGTGGGCTGGCCTCCCCGAGCCTCCCCTTGTTGGACTATCCAATAACCCAACGATTGCCATATGCCAGATTGTACACCGCTGAAAATGTTGGTGAAGAAAGTAGTGTAAGCGGACAACCATATTAAATAAAAGATGGTGGCGCATTTCCACCAAATTTTCCAGCACCATTTGTACCCAATATACATCGATGCGACTATTAGGAAGAAAACCACTAGAAAGGCCAGTAATTTGCCTCCGTGTGTCGGCATTCCTATATTGGAGGCACCTTCCCCAGAAACTAGAATGATATTAGACCATCTTAGGAATATGGATTCTTGAAAGATACCGGTGAAGGCCGACCATTGGGGTAGTGTTAATGAAATCAACAGTATTAATACAGTGAATGTTCGGCTGCGCGGATGGTTATATATGCAATCCCTAAAAGTTTTAAAGACCATCATGGCCCAAACAAAGATTAAACGCGGATAGGATAGGTGTGGAAATTGGTCTCTGTAATTTTTTCTTGGCCAGGATTCGTGCAAGGAACCCATTGTTAAATACAATCCCAAAGTTCCGACCATCAAATAAGCATTTTCTTTGGTGGAGAAACTTAAGGCTAGAAGTGCAGACATCAAATAAAGATTCTTTTTATTGCCGGATACAAGGTATTTCCACATGGTGATGACCATGCCAAAAGTAAAAACCACCATAAGTATGTCATTTCGAGCAAACCTGCTGAAATAAACCATGGAAGGCGATATGGACAGTAAGATGGAGACCATTATTGCCCCATGCTTGCCAAGCAGATCCCTAAAGAAGATGGGTAGAATAACTAGAATCGTTCCAGCGGCAACATAGAGGATTCGGGCAGTTACGTCAGTGTCGCCAAAAAGGAAAAAAATTAGGGATGTCAACTGCATTTGCAATGGACCGTGTAGCATAGGGTTATGTGTTAAACCAGAGCCTTGAAATAGCTCCCAAGAATAATATGCATGGAGACTTTCGTCATGGTGCATGGCTCTGGCACTCAGATCGTAAACTCGGAGCAACAAAGCAACAGTAAACAGACAGAAATATAACAACCACTCTATCTGAGTTAGGTTTGATATTTTTTTTATATGGAAGTACTTGTGTATATATTTCAACGGTCAATCTCAAAAATTGCAACACTACCTATATTTCCAAAAACCAATGTGCCGAGAGATTGGAATTTCCCTAATTGTTTTTGGGTATACCGATTTAATTCAAGATCACCGACATAAATGAAGTTAATATCGTATTTTCCCAATAATGATTTTGCTTGTGCAAGGTTCTCGGTAGAATATATCGTCTCTACGTCGGCGGCCCTTTGATATATTGCAGGATCAGAATTTCGCCATTGGCTTTCATGGCCCGGCCAGTTGACTAAATTTGGGATACCGGTATTTCGGGAGATGAATCCGGAACTGTCCCATTCACCGACGGATTCTAGTATTCCCTGGTTAAGGCTTATGTTTTGTTTGGCGTAATCAAGAGCCGATATCTCTAAGTCGGTTGGCCTTGCATTCGAATTTTTAAAACCTGAAATGCTAGATTCGCTAAGTTTAGTCATAGTGGCAGCTGGAGGATAGTAGAAGGCACATAAAATAATTAGGCCGGCAATAAACGTATAAATATATTTGAGAAATTTTTGAGGCCGTATATATCCGGCTAGCCAATAATACGCCGAGTAACTTCCACAGATTGACAGTAGTATCCAAGCAGGGTAGTAGAGCTTGAAGACTGTGTTCATGCGGTTTCCATATACGTCTCCAACGTAAAAAAGTTCTGGTATCAGTATCAGAAACATTGATAAAGAGAAAATTGAAAAAACTAGGCTTCCATCACTAAGGCCTTCTCTGGCTGTTAGAGTTAACAAAGTCAACGTAGAAATGAAACAAAAAATGGTTATAGGGAAAGCAAAACCAATCATGCTTGGTCCGTCGGAATTAATAGTGGCTTCAGGGATCAAAAACCTTATCATCCAGGGTATGCTGACTACTCCGAGGGAAATACTCACGTGGTATTTCCAAGCCGTACTGATAGGGGTTGCCCAAAAAGTGCTCACTATTTTGGGAATTGAAAGTATTAATAAAGGACCCCATACTATAAATCCATGAATAGCTGATGTCTGATATGGGGTTTTTGCTAATCCACCGATGTCTGATTGAAAAGACCATAGGTAAGGTAGCAGCACAAGTGCCCCCATCGCGAATACCAATGAAATAGATTGCCCTAATTTAATCGGATTGAGATTGGTATTTGAAAGCCAGTGCAGGCCATATACTCCGGAAATTATGGCTATGCAGATAGGGGCTGTCCACATACTGATAAAGCTCACACACCCTAGCATTATCCCAGCCAATGCAACTTCCAGCCAATACATTAGCCCTAGGGATTTGGTTAAGTCTTTTTTGGATAAGTCATAAGCAATGTATATAAAAGTCAATAAAAATGGTGTGACCATAACGTGCGGATGTAGATCGCCGAGAAGATAGCTAAAGAAAGGGAACTCATTGATGGTGTAATCAAATCCTTGTCCTTCACATGCGGGGCCAAAATAGTTAATTATTCTTGAACTTCTGAACCACCACCAAAATTCAGTCGGCCTCCAGCTGTCTATCGTATTGATTACCGGATTTTGCATTCCATCGATGCAAACTCGTTGCCAAAAGCTGGATGATCCAATCGAATTGATTCGAAAAAACTCTAAAAATCCCTGTAAATTTCCCATGAAGACAGCTGTGAGTGATGCAAACACACTGCATGAAATTGTCAAGAAATCGAATTTCAACCTGGGGAATTTTAAAAATATTGAAGTTAGTGCGAATATTGAAGACGCAGTCATCGCAGGTATTGCAACCAATGAAAGATTATATGTCGCTACAGTGGGAATTAATGAAATTTTCGACAGTGTGCCAAATATCCAATAACCGAAATAATAATAACTGATGGTGTCACCATGGAACCAAGGATCAAGAGGCTGGCCAGTGATGGTTCTTGCCGATGCATTTAAAAAAGCGAAATCCATCGGTTGTTCTGTGTGATTTATTCCTGGGTCTAAGTATCGAATGCAAAAAAAGATTAGGTAGGTTAATAGGAACGTTAATTCTGTTAAAGAGATTATTCGCCAATTATTTTTCACAACTTGTTTTAGGGTATTAACTCGAATTGTGCCAATAATTAAGGAACATATAATTAGCCCGATAAAAAACAGTATCGTTGCAATTTCGGTGGCTGGGATTATTTCGGAAATTGAAAGTAACCATGTCGCGAGAGACAGGCATATGATGCCGAGGGGTTTACTGATTGAATAACCTTTATCAGGTATCGTCCTAAAGATACTGAGAAAAATTACAAATGTAGCAAATCCCACAACCTCTATTAAAAGCAGCCATGTTATACCGTACAACATTGTGAGATTATATATACTTTACTATTTAGTCTATGATCCTTGATACAAACAAATTAGGGTCGAAAACTGCAATGTCATTAGGCTGTTCGCCTGTCCCGACGAACCATATGGGGATCTTTAATTGATCAGCAATAGCTATTACTATGCCGCCTTTAGCAGTTCCATCTAATTTGCTGAGGAATATTCCATCCGGCTTCACAAATCTTGCGAATTCAATAGCTTGAATTAGTCCGTTTTGCCCAGTGGTTCCATCTATTACGAGGATAATTTTTACTGAAGAGTTATTAGACTCCCTGATGACTATTTTTGATATCTTCTGGAGTTCTTCCATTAGATTTGTTTTGCTTTGTAACCTACCTGCTGTGTCGATGATGGCAACATCCATATTTCTACTTTTGGCGGCATGGATAGTGTCAAAAGCCACGGCCCCTGGATCTGATCCTGGATCTTGAGCAATAACGGTAACCCCCAGTTTTTCTCCCCAAATTTGTATTTGGTCTACAGCTGCTGCACGAAAGGTGTCAGCGGCACCTAGTATTACCTTTTGATTCAGACTTGTTAGTAAATGAGTCAATTTTGCTATTGATGTAGTTTTACCTCCCCCGTTTACGCCTACCATCACGAAAACAGCCGGCTTCTGAGCGCTAGCAAGTGGATCTTCGTCATTGAGATCAAATATTTTCATCAATTCACTTCGGAGCTCTTTCAAACATTCTTCACCGGAGGATATGTTTTTTGCTTTTGTGGTTTTTTTGAGCCGGGTAACTATCTTTTCAGAGGTTTCTATTCCAGTATCTGCCGAGATCAATGTATCTTCTAGACTCCCCCAGAAATTCTCATCCAATTTCGAGTTGCTGAACAAATCTCCGAATTGCCCGAATAAATTG
>DJMH01000075.1:18890-20331 GCA_002435305.1 Dehalococcoidia bacterium UBA6495 | reverse complement strand
TCCCGTTCCCCCTCCTGTTGGATAAATAATGTTATCTGGCAGTTCCCAACCCAACTGTTCAGCAATTTCGTATCCCATTGTTTTCTTTCCTTCCACTCTGTAAGGCTCCTGTAAAGTGGAAACATCAAATAGGCCAATTTCTGCAGCTTTTTCCCTTGAAATCACACCTGCATCACTTATCAAACCGTCTATCAAAAACAAATTACCACCTGAAACGGATACTTCTTTTTGGTTTGCTTCGGGAGCATCCTGCGGCATAAACACAAAAGCCTCCATCCCTGCCCTAGCAGCATATGAAGCCATTGCACCCGCAGCATTTCCCGCTGATGGCATTGTTAATTTTCTTAACCCTAATTCTTTTGCCTTAGAAACAGCAGCTGACAATCCTCTTGCTTTAAATGACGCTGTCGGATTTAGCCCTTCATCTTTCAACATTAGTGATTCGGACCCCAGTTCCGGCCCCAATCTTCTGGTTTCAAAAATGGGAGTGAAACCTTCGCCTAAAGTCACAATATTAGACTCGTCACGTACCGGCAACATCTCAAAATATCTCCACATATTAGGGGCTCTTGCAGAAAGCATATCTTTTGTAAAATATTTGGAAGCCTCCTTTATGTCGTATCTTGGATAAAGTACTTTCCCGCATTTCTCACAAAGTCTCCTAGGTTGATCGGCTGAGAATATTTCAGTGCAATATGTACATTCTAAATTTTTAAGGTAGCTGTGCATTTTTGATAACCTCTTCGAAATAATTAATGTCCAGTTCACTTAATAACAAGACGAAAGTATGATACAACGGTCAAGGAAACCGGTGAACTATTTAAAAAATATGAAACTGACAGGAAAATGTTTTAGGTTTCTAGGAGAACCAAAAAATGGCTGATTATGACGTAATAATAATTGGGGGGGGCACCGCCGGATTTAGCGCAGGAATGTACTCCTCTAGATTAGGTATGAAGACATTATTAGTTGAAAGGCTGATTCCTGGTGGGCAAATTATTAATGTCGAACGAATAGAGGATTATCCTGGATTACCTGATGGAATAAGCGGGGCCGATTTTTCCAGTAAAGTTCAAGAGCAGGCCATTGTCTCAGGGACTGAATTTGCCATGTCTGAAGTAATGGGAATTAGGAAATCTGGGCATGAATGGATTGTGGATACCTATGAAGGAGAGAAAATCTCAAAATCAATAATAGTAGCGGGTGGATCAACACTGAAAAAACTAAACGTGCCTGGTGAAAATGAGCTTGTAGGGGCTGGCGTCTCGTACTGTGCCACATGCGACGGAGCATTTTTCATTGACCAAAGAGTATGCGTGGTTGGTGGGGGAGATTCGGCTCTGCAAGAAGCCATAACACTGACAGGGTTTGCTTCAAAGGTAGATGTGTTTTGCCGGTCTAGCTGTCTTCACGCCCAGCAAACGTTGCAAGATCAAATTAC
>DJMH01000075.1:11511-18481 GCA_002435305.1 Dehalococcoidia bacterium UBA6495 | reverse complement strand
TGGTTGACGGAATTTCCCTACTGAAAACCCTCTCAGGAGAATCCACAAGAGTGAATCTCGACGGGGTTTTTATATTCGTGGGACTTACTCCCAGTACAGATTATCTCCGAAATCTTCTGGAAACCGATGAAAGTGGGCATATTAAGACTGATATAAATCTTCAAACATCTGAAAAAGGGATTTTTGCGGCAGGAGACATAAGAGCTAACTCCGCTTCCCAACTGATAAGCTCTGCCGGTGACGGAGCGACAGCAGCCATAAACGCCAAGAAGTACATCTCGAAGGGGAAAATGAGCTAATTCCGATGAAAAAAGTATTTCGGGAAATTCTATTCACGCCTAGTCACCCAAACGGTAAAGCAGATCTCGCATGAACTGGCTCCTGGTCATGATCGGAGGAAGTCTTGGTGCCGCCTGCCGGTACGGAATAGATCGTCTAGCGAACAACTATCTAGGATCCAGTCTGACAGGAACTTTTTCCGTCAACATAATAGGATCTTTGGCGCTTGGCTTTCTGGTAGGTTACGCTTTAGGTAAATCTAACTGGAATCAAGATTATTCACTTCTTCTGGGGGTTGGGTTTTGCGGATCATTCACCACCTTTTCGACCGTTACCGTTTCTAGCATACAGCTCATTTCTGATGGTAGCTATGGTAAAGCTGTAACCTATTTAACATTTAGTGTAGTCGTCGGGTTGCTGGCAGCCTTCCTAGGCATATGGATTGCAAAACAAACTATTTAGTTATCTTCTTTTCCTAAGACCTCAATCAAGTCCTTAACCTCGGCTGCTCGAGATGAAATTGGGGTGATTCTCCCATAGCAAACATCCATAAAAGCCTCTGTAATTCTTCGGACAGAATCAACCCCAAAAGACCTATATAAGGCTGGCTCAAATTCCTTTGGAGTGGAATTATGAGATCTATTCACGCCTTTTTGAGACCCTAAATACAACAGTCCATAATAGGATTGCAAAACGGTCTTACTCCCTGAATCCAGATGCCTTGGAATCTCAAACATATTTTCCTGTTTAGCTAACCGCCGTCTCAAGAGCAACCTCTTAGCAATTTCGAGCAAATCCGTCATAGAATCTTCAGAACCTTCAATCTTAGATTTGATACCATCATCGACTATATTTTTTGGCCTATTGATCCTTCTGAAGGCAATTCCTAGGCCAAATAGCAAGCCGCTTACCAATATAAAGATGGCAAAATATTCAAAATATTGCATGAATACTGAAGGTTCTTCTGATCCTGGGGTATTAATCAGCTCTTCCAGTACATTACCCATACCGGTAAAAGATTCCCGTTCTGGAACTGGTCGATCGGGAGTAAGGGCATCTCCGAAAATCCAACTAAACAATCGGGCCACGAACTGAATTGCATAAATAATAGGTATTGCAACAAGATAAACTATTGCCATGGCAATCCAACTTATCAGTGTCGTTATGGGTGAGGAAATAGTCCCGAGGAAATCTTTGCTAAAGGAGGCAAAAAGTAACCCCGACAAAACGATCATTCCCACAGGGACTGACACCACTCGAAGCCACCGTAAAGTGACAACTCCACTATTAGAAGAAGGTTTTAGGCGTCCTATAGCCAGACCTGATAAAGTCGAGGCGAAGAACAGATACATTAGTGTCGACATGTACAAATCAGCCCCATTAAAAATATCAATTGTGACAGTAAATGCCATTACTATAATTCCAATTCTAAAGGTGGAAGATAATGCTTCCAGAGGGAAATCAGTTGAGCCTGCGAGCCCACCTTTTACCCACATGAACACACTCATAAAAGCGGCCAAAACTATAGTTAGGCCAACCTCTCCTTCCTCATAAACCCATTGGTCCAGGTCAAAAATCCAATACAATGAAATAGTTTCTTGTGAAGGTAAATTGGCATATCCTACAATGAAATAGCAGAGGATCGCTCCAACGAACGTTTGAAAACAGATTGCGAGTGAGACTTTTATATTCCAAGCATTAAATAGCCTGGATAAATATAGGGATACTGCATATAAAGCAACACATCCTCCATATGATATAGGGCTCCGCCCAAGGGAAATTAATATCCCAACAACGGCATAGATCGAATAAATCCATACTGTTTCAGACAATATTAGACATAGTGCGATAGTTTTAGATTGGTTTGAATTCACCTTTCGACTCCATCCGACTAAAATGGGCTCCTAGCTCATATTTCAAAATATAGTCCGCTGTACTATATGACGGCTCATCAGCGACGTTAATCAGAATTACCCCACATCCAAATTTTGCTATATTTCTTAGAGAATCCAATAATTGATCAGTAATGAAGGATGTGACGACAACTACGGTAGATCCAAAAGGGAAATTTTTGTACCACTTATTAAGATTTTCTGACATAGGTCCAGATGAAATAGGACCTATAGTAGCCAAGGTTTCCAATATTAACCTTAGTTGATCTTCCGATTGTGAAGCGGGTATTCTCATTGGCAAGTCAGACAATACAGGGGTGCCGTTTGAAAAAAACCCGAGATTGAATCCTTCCTCACTGCAATAGCTTGCGATGGAAGCAGAAGCAGCCACAACCCTCTCTAAATTAACTGCTGAGTACCCTTCCCATACCTTTGAAGATGTCTCTACAGAAACAGCCAAAATCACGTCACTTTTGCTTGTAGATTCAAATGTTTTAACCATTAGTTCAGATTTTTTTGCTGTATATTTCCAATCGACTGTATTCAGGGGATCTCCTTTTTCATAAGTTCTGATTCCTCTGTTCCAAGATATATCTCGATAAATATTTAGGCCCGTGATTTTCTCTCCTAAAGGCCTTGATTCTGGTATCCCTAGATCTGGAAGGTTTAAAATTTGCGGATAGACCAATATGTAATCGCGAGTCGAGATTGTTTTTTTACTATCGAATAATCCAAAGATATCGCCACCAGAAATATTCACTGACCCAAGCCTATGAAACCCTCTTCTTTTTGCCTGCACAGAATATTTCCAAGCGATTTTTTGATAGGCGGATACAGAAGCAGAATGCATCATCGACACAGCATCGAGGCTTGAGCTTGGCCTGATATCAGGTCCGTTAAGATTTAAAGCGCTTGGAATGTCATCAACGGTATCTATTCTTGGCAAAGGTATCGGCTTTTTATTGTGGAGCTCTACAGAGAAAGGAACAGTGTCTCCAATAAAAACTCTCTTTTGGGGTATCACACGGATATATTCGACATTTTCAAGCGATACCTTGTTCCAAAGCCATGCAATCAAAACGACTACTAGGCTCATAACAGATAGGCCTAGGATCAAACCTTGACCTGAAAATATGCCGATAATTACCAAGGCGATAATTATTAATACCCAACAGTCATTCCAAAAATTTTTTACCATAACTATGCCTAGAGGGCTTCTATTGGGACAGTAATTTCAGAGATTATTTCTTCAAGTATTTCAGGTGCCCCGAATCCTCTCAATCTAGCATTAGATGTCGGTATAATTCGATGCGATAACACTGGATCTATAAGGCTTTTTACATCATCCGGAGTAACGTATCCTCTTCCATTTAGGGCCGCTTTAGCCTGGCTACAGCGGTAAAGGCCCAAAGAGCCTCTAGGGCTTGACCCTAAATCCAATTTGTCATTTCCTCGCGTGGAACGCACAATCGTAATAATATAATCACGTATACTCCGTTCCACTGTTACTTCTGAGGAAAACCTTTGCAGATTTTTTATCATCTCAGGATTCACCACTGAAGCTAGCTGCTCATGAGAATCTTCCTTCCGAAAGCGCCCTATGATGTCTGCTTCTTCCTGCTCCGTTGGATATCCAAGAGATATTTTCATCAAAAACCTGTCCAGTTGAGCCTCGGGAAGTGGAAAGGTACCTTCCATGTCCAGAGGGTTTTGGGTAGCCATCACAATAAAAGGAGTTGGCAACATACGAGTCTCGCCATCTATCGTAACCTGCGATTCCTGCATAGCCTCGAGAAGGGCCGACTGTGTCCGCGGGGTGGCCCTATTTATTTCATCAGCTAAAATGATTTGGTTGAAGATTGGGCCACTTTGAAATTCGAATTCACTGGATTTTTGGTTGAACCAATTGATCCCAAGGACATCGGACGGCATCAAGTCAGGAGTAAATTGAATTCTTCCGAAAGTGCAATCCAAAGACGAAGATACTGCCCTGGCAAGGGTGGTTTTGCCCGAACCTGGCACGTCCTCAAGAAGGATATGCCCGTGGCACAATATAGAAATTAGCGCCAAGTCTATAGCGTCCGACTTACCAACAATAATTTTTTGGACATTGTCCCTTATTTTCTCAATGATACCTTTAAATTCATTGCCTTCAGTTACCAAAAAAGCCTCCCGTTTTCCCTTAAGAATTTTTCCAATAAAAATGTTGCAATCGTGCAATCAGTTGATTCAACAATGACGGCTTGAAAGCAGACGGTAAGTATATATGAGGGGGAATTTTACTTGAGCCATATTTATTGGGATATACTTAATATTTGTGAGTGTCTCAATCTGTCGTTGCCCGGTGGTGTAGTGGTAGCACTAAGGACTTTGACTCCTTCAACCCAGGTTCGAATCCTGGCCGGGCAGCCAGGAATCAATTAATTTTTGCAATGTGATACGAGTTACGTTTCTCATGTTGGATTCCACGCTCTAGACCAAGATCCAATCCTCTCATAACAGATGATTTTATAGAAGCCAATAATTCAGGCTCTATTTTAGTTAATTCCCCAGCAATTGCCTCTGCAGAAGTATCGAGCATTTCCCCTGAAACAACTCGGTCAACAAGGCGAATTCTTATTGCTTCTCTAGCATCCACTAGCCTGTTAGTCATTATCATTTCCAGGGCCCTATCAGCTCCAATAAGATTACGTAAAGTTTGAGTACCCCCAGCAGCAGGAATCATTCCCAATGCCACTTCGGGCATTCTAAATATTGAACTATCAGCTGCTATTCTAATATCGCATAAGGCCGCAATTTCGACACCAGACCCAATAACGTATCCATGCAGTTTGGCAATTAGCGGTTTTTGAAGAGACAGAAATAAACCCCACAGGTCTCTCTCCCACCTTACTGTACGCGCAATGATCTGAGATGGAGCAGTACCAAATTCCGTCAAGTCAGCACCAGCACAAAATCCCCTTTCACCTGCTCCACTCATAATTGCAACTTTAGATTCCGTATCATCTCGAAATAATTCTAGCGTTTGAAAAAGCGAATCGCGCATGTCTATATTAAAGGCGTTGATTTGATTCGGTCTGTTCAGAGTTATGTGGGCAACGCCATTGATAGAATGGTAAATAACTGTCTCATCTTTTTTCATTGTTCCCACCGATTTGATTCACCTTTAGCGGCCTTCATACCTGGGTTCCTTCTTCTCCAAAAATGAATCTATACCTTCTTTCCTATCAAAAGTACTTTGCAAAATCACATTAAGATCAGTCTCCAGCCTTAATCCTTGATCCAAGGTCATATCAGACCCCCCCACTATCGCCTCTTTGAGATACTTAGCCGCGATCGGACCATGAGAAGCTATTTTATGGGCTAGCTCGACTGCATTCTCTAGTACATCTTCCGAGTGAAGGTATTGCACCACTCCAATTTCAAGAGCCTCAGCGGCGGAGAAAACTCTCCCTGTCAATAGTAAATCCATTGCCCTACCTACGCCCACTATCCTTGGCAATCTCTGTGTCCCACCCTCCACAGGAGTGTGGCCTGCTAACACGTGAGACATTGAAAACTTACTCGTTTTGTCGGCGACTCT
Source organism: Dehalococcoidia bacterium UBA6495 (assembly GCA_002435305.1). Taxonomy (GTDB): domain Bacteria; phylum Chloroflexota; class Dehalococcoidia; order Lucifugimonadales; family UBA826; genus UBA11996. The sequence continues at coordinate 12,727 of DJMH01000075.1, read as the reverse complement.
AATATCGCAGCACAAAAATAATTCCAGAGCTGTGCCATGAGCTTCCGATTCAACAATTCCAATGGTGGGAAATTTTATGTTAGATATAGAAAGACTAAGAGATTTGTTCCCGTCATTTCCAGCGTGCCGATCACATCTCAATTCAATATCAGGTATATTGATCAAGACCACTGTCACAGAGTCTTTGGCATATAGTTCGTTAATAGCATCTTCCAATGACCACATGAGCTGGCGACATGGATCATCATTTTTATCTACCGACTTCAGGTTGATAAGTTGTATCTTTTCTTCATTAAAAGATTGTAGATTCACCATATGGCTCTACTATGAAAGTCCTCCACTAAAGACAAAATTAATCCTCTATTTCCTTTTCTAAAACCTCTTCCTCTTCCATCGAAATACCATACCTCGGTGGATTGCTAAAGTATATTAATAACTCCTTTATAGAAGCGGCAATCGGTGGACCTAGTACCACCCCCCAAAGACCTGCTATTTCACTACCAACCACAATAGATACCAGTATCATCAAAGGATGCAATTTCATCGCAAAACTTTGAATTCGAGGGACTATAAGCGCACCCTGGAAAAGTTGAACACCCAAATATAAGAGCAACACCCAAACGATTTTTTCTGGGGAAGTGGATAAAACCACAATTATAGTAGGGATAACAGCGAGCCAGGCTCCTACAATTGGAACTAACTCAAATATCCCGGCCACAGCCCCTAGAAGAATTGCATACTTCACCCCCATAAGCATTAAGCCTATTGAGATAAAGACCCATACCACGGCTGCTAAAGTGAATTGAGCCCTGACATATGCACCAATAATACGGTTCAAAATTCTTAATACGTACACGACATGGATCTGGGTATCTGTAGGAAATACTTCAACGAACGATTCTCGAACTACCTCCCTATCCTTCAAAAAATAAAAAACAAATAAGGGCAACACCACAAGTCCTACTACCAAAGTCAAAGCATGAACCGCGGCCACTGCAGTTCTACCAACAAGCCCGCTAAATGCCCCTAGTAATATCTCCCCACCATTTTCCAGTAACCGATCGATTTCCACCCGTACCTCTTCTGGAATATTCGAGGCATATTCCTCATTCCAACTCTCCACCGTGGTTCTCGCATCGGTAATAAGACTCGGTATATTAGTAATCAACTCGCTTGATTGCTTAAACATTGGAGGTATCACTAGCAATAAGCATCC
>DJMH01000075.1:0-11122 GCA_002435305.1 Dehalococcoidia bacterium UBA6495 | reverse complement strand
GCTAGTTTAGGCTTGGCATTTTTTAAGGGGATAAACTGTTCGAAGAAATTGACAAAAGGATTAAGTATATAAGTTAAAACTATTCCCAGTACAAAGGGAAATAGGGCTCCCCTGACAAGATATAATCCAGAGCACACAACCACCCCGATAAAAACATAAAATGACACCTTGGCCACTTTTTCCAATGAGGCATTAAAATTGCCGGGCTGCTGCATAGTATCGGATCCAAATATTGACTGTCTGACCCATTATGTTACTAGAAAATTTTTCAGGCAAGGGACGGCATGCGAGAGAGGCTCAAGATTGTCTGTCTGGAAATGTACCTAGATTTAAATCCTAGATCCTGAGTATTATGACGGTATAACTACCACCCTCCTATCACGCCCTTCGCCTGAGCTCTCAGTATACACCTCTGAATTTTCAGCTAGAGCGACGTGAACCAACCTTCTCTCCCTAGCTGACATAGGCTCTAATTCAATTGATCTGCCAGTCTTTACAACTCGTTGAGCCACCCTGTTGGCTAGATTAGCCAAAGATTGCTTTCGTCTTTCATCATAACCTTCAACATCAAGAGAGAGATTCGCTCTTTCCCCGGTTTGCCTTCCCACAATGAACCTTGTCAGAAATTGAAGAGACCTAAGAGTCTCACCTTTACGACCGATAAGTAACCCGGAATCATCCCCTTCTATCTCAAAGACCGGTCCTCCGGTCTCTTCATTGTCAGCCTCTTTCAAATTGACCACGACATCCACATCCATGTGAGACACAAGATTTTTTATGACGTCATTAGCTGAATCTAAAACATTCGAAGTTCCGTCAACTTTGGTAACTCTAACAGAGGCCAATTCACTACCAATTCCTAAAATACCGGGTTTACCTCTGCTAATGACGTCTATTTCTACCTCTACGCGGTCTGCGTCTAGTTCTTTTAGGGCGATTTCTATCGCCTCTTCCACTGTCTTCGCTGTCATTTCTATCGACTTCATTTGTTTGTTCCTCCTCCAGATCCGGTGATACCCCGCCTGCAATAGCTGCAGTTGGCTGAGATGTCCGGTTACTAGCAAAATTAAGTAAATTTTTCATTGGGTCCCAACCTGTGATAAACCCTTGGATTACTATGCCCACGATATTTGACACCACCCAATATAGAGCCAAACCACTAGGAAAAGAGATCGTAAAGAAGCCAAACATTATAGGCATCATCCACAGCATCATTTTGTTGGTGGAAGCCTGCCTTTCGTCCATTGCCGGCATAGTGGTCATTTTTTGCATTAAAAACATGGAAATTCCGACCAGGATTGGCATCACTACCGGGGAAGGATCAGGATTAGCTAAATCCATCCAGAAAAAATGGCTATTGATAGGAACCACATCATGAACCAACGGTAACCATCCATACAAATGGCCTGACAGTTTAACCAGGCTTTCGGGAGTGTTTGGCACCGTCTGTAATATCGCTTGATACAAACCAATCCAAATGGGAAATTGTATGAACATTGGTCCCAAGCATCCGATTGGGTTGACCCCTTGTTCCTTGTACAGTTTCATCGTCTCCTGAGACTGTTTTTGTTTATCGTTTTTGAATTTATTTTGTATCGCTTTTATCTTCGGTTGCAAGGCCGTCATAGCTTTCATTTGCCTACTTTGTTTTACCGTCAGAGGCATCATGGCGGCGCGAATAATTATGGTGAAAAGTATTATGGCCAAACCAAAGTTGCTGATGGCTATACTGTAAAGGATTAGCAAACTATTTATCATCGGCTGGATGATTACGCCATTCCATATTTGAGAAAATAATTCCAAATTTATTACCCTCTGTTTTTAGTTAGCAATCCTCAGACCGCTGATGAGCTAGCACGTGTTACCTTTATAAGGTATAGGCTGTGGTTCTTTATCGTCTTTCAACAAATTTGAAAAATATGGTGCCGTCCACTTTTCGTCGGGTTTTCCGTTTGTTTTAATGGTCAAAGCTCTGACTGAATGATCCCGCGCACTGAAATAAACATCAAATCCATCCGATGTAATCGGGGACTGTATACTCTCGCCCAGATCACAGCCGGCCAACACTTCACCTGAACTTATCTCGGCTATACGAATTTCCCCATCGGTTGAGCCCACGACTATCATGTCTGAAACAATAGCAGGGGACCCAACGATAGCACCTTTGGTTTCTAGTTCCCATTCCTTTTCACCGGATCTGATGTCCAAAGCATATAATTTTCCATCTAATGACGGGATGTAAATAGTCTGATCATTGATTACAGCACTACCCCAATACCAGTTAGAAGCTTTCTCGAAAATCCATTTTTCTTCGCCTGTGTTCAAATCAAATGCGTAAAAGACACCGTCGAAGGACCCTACAAAGACGGTGTCGTCTTTAATCACTGGAGTTGCTGCGACGGCACCCCCAGTCTTGGCTTTCCAAAGGAGTTCACCTGTATCTTTATTCAAAGCATATACATGATGGTCGAGCGAGGTAATTATTAGGGTGTCATCATGAATTATCGGGGTGGACCATATTTTTCCATCTACCTCATATTCCCAGTCATCATTAAGAGTAACCTGTTCATTGGAGAAATCTAAATTATAAGATCTCAATATGCCATCGCCAGCCCCAATGTAAAGATTATCCTCATGAATTAATGGGCCCCCAACTATTTCAAAATCGTCACTTACCACTTCAGTTTCGACAGTTCTTCCGGTATCGACTTCTACAGCCTGGATCTTTCCGCTATACACTCCCACAAAAAGGATTCCATTAGATACCGCCGGCAAGCCGTATGCCGCCCTCTTTTTTTCGTCTTTTTCCTTCACCCTCATCAAATCTGGTTCCCACATGTGTTTCCCTGTATTCTTATCGAGAACCATGATATGACCATCCATGCTAGCAAGAATGAGGCGATCGTCGTCCACCAAAATACCTGACCAACCCTGAGCGCTGTTAATCCTTGAGCAACCCGAAAGAGTTATCACTAGCAAGAGTAGGCACACTGATATTATTTTGTTTCTAGAAAGCATATTTCGGTTAAATTCAGCCTTGTCGCTTGGTATAAATTTTGAGCTATGGGACTGGATCGTACCCCCTAGTTCCAAATGGCCTACATCTAAGTAGCCTTTTGAAGGTGATTCCAGTACCAACAGCTAGACCATATCGATCTATGGCCGCGTACGCATAGTCTGAGCATGTCGGTAAATGTCTGCATCCCACAGGTAAAAAAGGTGAAATCGACTTTTTATAGGATTTTATTAAACCTAATACTGTCGATTTAACAATACTCTCTTTTCGTAGTTTCAATCTATTTCACGTTTACTCGGTCGATATTAGGCTAGCATTATCCAAAAGTTTGTACATTGAAGACGATATCTCGTGGTAATCAGAATTCAAAATCCCATTTCTAGCTATAAAAACTATATCCATCCCTCCAATTATTTGAATAGAATTAGCGGATTCCTTCAACCTTCTTTTATATTTGTTCCTGATAGTGGCTCCTCCGATTCTTTTCGAAACAATAAACCCCAATCGAGACCCCTTATATTTCCCTGCTGTTTCTTGATCCATAGCAAGCATGACCATGTTAAAGTCAGCAGATCCAGCACCATATTTTTTTACAGAATCAAAGTCGGAGGAGTTACGTAGCTTCTGATATTTTTGCATGTATCCACTCTAATTCGACAAGTCGACCATAAAATATATAAATTGGTCATGTGACAAATTTCCCAAAACTGACAACAAAAAAACTATACAGTCAGCTTCTGACGTCCCTTGAACATTCGCCTCTTAAGGACATTCCGGCCACCTTTGGTGCTCATACGGGATCTAAACCCATGTACTCGCATGCGGCGTCTGTTTTTTGGTTGATAGGTTCTTTTCGGCATTGATATTCCTTCAAATTAACCTACAAATTTTACTTACATCAATAGAACAGTGTCAATTTGTTTACCAGCCGGATACCGCCCTTCTTTTAAACGGTTGTTACTTCGGATGCTCCATCAGAACCGTGACACCCATATCAATGTACTTATTCCTCAGCTTATGATCATAACTTCTAAAGCTAATCCTTGTCTGAGAACCCCGTAGTTGGTCTAGGGCATGCTTCACGCAATCATCAACTGTTTGAATCGGATGTTTGGGATGAGCCTCAATATCATAGAGTAAGTCATTGGGGCCCCAAGTAAGACAGTCAACGCCGTCGATGGCAAGTTGGCTCACCGTCGTCACTGCTCTAAGAGATTCCATTTGTATCGACAAAAATCCGGTTTGATTCCACCAACTGCCATACTCAGTTCTACCAGGCCTCTCTCCTACCTTGTACCGAGCAGTCCCCCCGACACTCCTTCCTCCCATCTGAGGATAATAAAAATAATGGACAGCTTCTTTCACTGTTTCAAGGGTTTCAACTTGAGGTACCTCAATACCTACAGGGCCCAAATCAAGTATGTTACCTATCAAATAGGCATGCCTAGTGTGTTTAATCCTAAATTGAGAGGGAATACCTAAATTACTAGCCGACTCACAAAATTTTACCAATGTATCCTCGTTGAAAGCACCATGCTGACTGTCAGCAAAAACAAATGCATAATCATCCTTACCGATAATGGCTTCCATTTCTGACTCAGACGCATCTAAAGGCACCGAAACTCCGATTAAGATCTCTCCTGATCGGATTTTTTGTTTGAGATTCAAGTCACTCATTTTTATCTCCTTTAGACATTTAGAACTACTTAGATCAAGTAGCCCAAATTACAGATTTTGCATAAAAAACTCGAATTTCTCTGCCGGTTCGTATCCGTCAATGGACGTGACTTTCAGGCCTTCATTTTCTGTTGCCGACCTGACAATAGTTTTATTAAACAAATGCACAGACTCTTCATTCAAAAACTGATCGACTGGCATCCATATGCATTCTGCTATTTCTTCTTCCTGCATAGTTATTTCATTGTCTAATGGAGATAGCCTCGCTACAAAATAAATATCTGATTTACCATACCTATACTCATGCCAATGTCTAAAAAAGGTGAGGGCTTGAAAGGTGGTAGAAATTCCTGTTTCCTCATACACCTCTCTAACAGCAGCCTCCGCCAAATGTTCCCCTGGTTGCAAAGCGCCTCCCGGCAATTTATATCCAGGGCCTCTTCCAGATGCTCTATACCTCTCTGAAACAACCAAAAGCTCATTATCCTTGTTTATTACAACACCCCCAATGCCTATGTAATGAGTTGCATATGGGGGCACGAAGGCATTTCCCTCTACTTGAAGTGTCATCATCGCGTATTGCTCGGTGGCGTGATGAAATAAAAACCCCTCGTCCGATGCCCTGGGAATAGCCTTGAAGGCTAATTTAGGAATTTCCAACCAGGCAACCTTAATATCCTCTGTACGCCATGTTTGGATAGCCTTCATTAACCCAGTTTCAAATTCTGAAACTAGGGATGATACTGAATCTGGGTCAATAACTGCCCCACCAAAAGGATTCACAGACCAAACTAAATCGCTCATATCGCCTCCATTTACTTAAGCAAAGGGAAGTATATTGTTGTGCCTCAACCACGGCAACCAACAACAAATCTTTGTTCGCAAGTTGTTGCTATATAATGCCTCCAAGCTTAATCGAAATTGGACTTACAAATGAAACACATTATTCAATCAGATAGATTAATTGACGGCTCAGGTTCAACTCCCTTACAAAACGGAGCAATAGTCATTGAAGGGGACAAAATTTCCAAAATTTGTACTAGTAACGAATTAACTGACGCAGATAAAAATCAGGCTGAAGTCCTATCAGTTCCTGGGGGATCTATCCTTCCTGGATTTATAGAAATGCATTCTCATATACACTGCAGTTCGGAGGCTGACGCCTATCAACATATTACTACTGAAAGTAATGAAACCTTTTTGTTACGCGGCACTCAGGCAGTAAGGGCAGCACTCTCTTCTGGGGTCACCACTATGAGGGACCTCGGGAGTAGAAACGAAGTTGTTTTCCCACTTAGGGAAGGTATAAATCGCGGTATAGTTCCAGGCCCAAGGCTCCTTGTTGCAGGAACTCCTGTAACCACAACCGGTGGACACTGCAACATGTTTGGAACTGAAGCTAATACTTCAGAAGAGGTCGTCAAGGCGATTAGACAACAATTCAAACTCGGAGCCGATTGTATAAAAATAATGTCCACAGGTGGCGGATTTACTCCCGGAACCAATGTCAGGGCCCCTCAGTATAGTTCCGAGATATTAACAAAAGCTGTGAATGATGCAGAGAGACTTGGGCTTAAAGTAGCGGCACACTGTCATGCAGCTGAAGGAGTCAAAAATTGTGTGGAGGCTGGTATACACAACCTAATACATTGCTCCTGGTTGTCTAGTGACCCCTCAGAACTCTATGACTATGACGGAGATGTTGCAGATCTGATCGCCGAAAGAGGTATTTACGTGGACCCCACCCTTGCTCTTTCTCATCTCAACAAATTAAGAGGTAAAGCTATCAGGCCAGATGCTCCAGCAATGAGAGACCCTGAAAAAAGGTTTGAAATTCTAAGAGACATGTGGGACCGAGGTGTCAAATTCGTCACTGGGATGGATTCTGGAATGACAAACGCACATTTTGACGATTTTGCCTACATCCCAGAGGTGATGGTGAAAAACATGTACATATCCCCGCTAGAAGCCATAACTTGCTCAACGAAGACATCAGCCGAATGTCTGGGTATGGAAGAGGAAATCGGCACATTAGAGGCTGGTAAATCTGCCGATGTTATTGTTGTAAACGGAGACCCATCGGAGGATATAACCAAACTCCACGATATAAATACCATTATTTCTCAAGGCACGCTTGTAAAGAGGGAAAATACTCTACTCATATAGCCCCAAACGAATGCCTTTTAGGGTTAATACAATTCCATTGGTGTGACACTGGTAGCTTTTATGATCAAATAGACCTCATCAGATGTCCTTAATCCTAGATCCAAGACCGATTGATTAGTTAGGGCTGCAGTAAGAATGCACCCTCCAATGTCACAGTCTATGAAAGTTGGATTCTCAGAGCGATTGATACTTGAAATATTGGCCTTCAATATGTTCCGGGCACTTATTGCAGCGGGCGGATATTTACTGACGATAATATCAGAGGCTTTAATCGAAACTGTTGCCTGCTTACCTTTTCCTGATGTAAGTTTTGGAGTGATCAACCTAACATTTCCTATTGTTATGGACGATAAGTTTTCATCTACTGGACCGTCAACCACACCTTGGAGAATATTTTCAAAGGAACCATAATCTACATAATCGGCCACAGAGCTATTATTCAACAACAGAGACGAATTTCCTTCCACTACCTTCATCCCATTCCTAATTACTATGACAGAATCAGCCAAAGCGATCATCTCAGAAACAGAATGAGATACGTAGATCATGTCTAAATTCCATCCCCTGGATACTTCGCGAAGTTTTTCTAATATGAATCCCCTGAAAGGCAGATCCAAAGAGGCTAATGGTTCGTCTAAAAGTAATAAATCTGGAGAAGCTGCCAAGCTTCTGCCCAAAGCGACTCGCTGACGCTCCCCTCCAGACAAATTCATGACTCCTCGTTCAATGATTTGTTCTAGCTGTAACAAATGAACAATGTCTTCCAAATTTCCTATTCTTCTATATTTTTCGGTGAGCTTGTAACCAAATTCTAAGTTTTCTCTTACCGTTAAATGCGGGAATAATGCAGAATGCTGATGAACGTATCCTACCCTTCTTTTTTCCGGGGATAAGTTGATTCTAGATCTTGAAGAAAACACAGTTTTAGAATTTAGGGTTATCAGTCCCCGGTCAGGGTCTTCAAAGCCCGCGATACAATTCAATAAGGTCGACTTACCACTGGCCGATGGACCAAAAATGCCAGTTATTCCATTTCCTATGACCGCTTGCAACGCCAACTCGAACTCACCATATTTTTTTTTGACATTTAATTCGATAGACACCGTCAATTACCCAGCCCCTTTCTTTGTTCCTCTAATGATCAACCAATGGTGAACTATCAAAGTCATTATGGCCATTAAGGTGGAGATAAGAATTAAATTTAATGCTTCGGAATCTTTTCCGAGTTGAACCTTGCTGTATATCGCCAGAGGAATAGTTTGAGTCCTTCCGGGAATGTTCCCTGCCACTACAATAGTGGCCCCAAATTCTCCGATTGCTCTAACAAAGCCCAACAAAACCCCTGCCACTAATCCGTTGTAACACAGCGGCATTGTAATTTTAAAAAAGGTTCTTAAGGGTCCAGCGCCCAGAGATCGTGCAGACCTCTCCAAAGTAGTATCAACGCCTTGCATGGCAACTATTATCGCCCGCACCATAAGGGGAAAGGACACAACCGAAGCTGCTATGGCTGATGCTACCCAAGTAAACACAATATCTGCACCGAATATGAATCGGGACAACTGTCCTATGGGAGCCTCCCTTCCGACCATAATGAGTAAAAAATACCCTGTAACTACCGGAGGTAAAGCCAATGGCAAAGAGATTAAAGTTTCTAAGATCAATTTCCCTTTTATGTTCTTTCGGCCAATGAGCCAACCGACATAGATCGCTATAGGAATATTGATCAAAGTCGCAATCACCGCAACTTGTAGAGACAGTAGAATCAAATCAAACAAAGTTTATTCACCTAAATCCATAGGTATGAAAAATATCGGCAATTTCAGGAGATACTAAAAATTCCACAAATATATTGGCACCTCTATGCCTATTTCCACCTCCAATGACAGCTGCCGGATATGAAATGGGGGAATAGGAATCCCTCGGTATTATGTCCCATATCAATAAGCCCGGCTCGGTCAAACCGTCAGTCATGTAAACAATAGCTGCATCAACGTTGCCAGACTTAACATAATTGAGAGCAGCCCTGACATCTGCTGCCAAAATAAACCTGTCTTCCAAGGAAGACCACAGACCAGTATTCACCAAAAACTCCCTAGAGTACACTCCTGCCGGTGCAAGATTTGGATCTGCTAAAGCGATTAAATCCAAGTCTGCCAGGCTGGAGTGGTCGACCAAATCGACAGTTTGTGTCTTAGTTACAATCACTAACGAGTTAGTCCCTATGCTAGTAACTCCTGAAATTTGGGGTCCCATCTCATTGTAAAGAAACTCCACTGGTGGTTTTCCAGCAGAAATAAAAATATGACCCGGTGATCCTTTTGATAGTTCCACCGCCAAGCTTTGTGAACCCCCAAAATTGTATCTGACCTTAGTCGTATTTTGAAACTCATATTTTTCTTTCACTTCAGTCAAAACATCTGTGAGGCTAGCTGCGGCAAAAACTACCAATTCATCCTCATCGGAGTGGCAGGAAAAAAATAACATCAAAGCAAAAGCCGCAATAAAATAGGTCGTTAAGATTTTAATTTTCCTCATAGTAATAAAGGGTCGTTTGCCCATCCTTAATTAATTTTATATTCTGTGAATTTGTACAAAATATCGCTGTGTTAGACAACCTTTAACCTTAAGTATCTAAGGTTGTTCCATCAGGCGTCGCAATGCTATAATGTTTGCCTATCTAAAGAGTAGCAAATTGAAAGTGGGCCAGTCCCACTTTCTTTCGTATTAGAGGGAAAAAAAGGAGGCAGTTTAATATGAAAAGTGATTTCCTTATCGCTTTAACACAACTAGCTGCTGAGAGAAACCTTCCTCGAGACAAAGTTATGTCAGCAATAGAAGCAGCTCTTGTTTCCGCCTTCAAAAAGGATAGTGTAACTGAAGGTCATAATATCTCTGTACGACTAGACCCTGGATCAGGAGATATTGAAGTCGACATAGTAAAAACTGTGGTGGATACGGTTGAGGACCCGCTTCAAGAATTGACCCGTGAAGAGGCCAGAGCAAATTACAACCCAAACGCCAATATCGGGGATGTAATAAAAACTCAAAATATCCCAAATAGTGCTGGTAGGATAGCCGCTCAAACAGCCAAGCAAGTCGTTCTTCAAAGACTTCGAGAGGCGGAAAGAGAAATCGTATTAGCCGAATACGAAGGCAGAGAAGGTGAAATTATAACTGTAACTATCCAGAGAATAGAGCCCAATAAAATCATTTTGGACACCGGTAGAACAGAGGCAATATTGCCAATAAGCCAGCAGGTTTCGTCCGAAAGATACCGGCAAGGCTCTAAAATGAAGGTATTGCTGCAAGCTATCGACAAAGAATCAATCAGGGGACCAGAATTAATAGTTTCCAGAGCAGATGAAATCCTACTGAGGAGATTATTTGAACAGGAAGTCCCAGAGATATACAACGGAGCGGTTGAAATTGTTGGAATCGCCAGAGAAAGCGGCTCAAGAAGCAAAGTGGCTGTCAGAGCAAAACAAGATGGCGTAGACCCAGTTGGCTCTTGTGTAGGTCTGAGGGGAGTGAGAATTCAAAGTATAGTCAACGAATTACAGGGAGAAAAAATTGACATACTTGAATGGAGCAGGGATTCCAATCGATATATTCAAAATGCGTTGAGTCCTTCGGAGGTACTCAGAGTAGATGTAAACAAGGACAACAACACTGCTGTTGCAATAGTGCCTAATAGACACTTATCGCTTGCCATTGGAAAGGAAGGGCAGAATGCCAGACTTGCCGCCAAGCTCTGTGGGTGGGCTGTCGATATAAAAAGTGATATGGATGTCGATCTTACAACGTATGAAAAAAAGGAAGAACAACCATCACCCGAAATCCCTGAGGCTCAAGAAGCAACATTAACAGATGAAGAACTATATGAGCTCGTGTCAAGTAGCCTTGTGAAAAGTAACTCTGTCCCTGAACAGGATTCTTCATTAGACGTTGAACCTCAAGAGGTGATTGCTGGAGGAATAGAGACAGCTGTTATAGAAGCGGAAGGAATTAGTGAGATTCTACAGACAGAAGCCCCAAACACAGAGGACAAGAGTGAAGATGCCTTGACTCCAGAGGAAGAACTGTTGCTGCTAGAATTGGAAGAAGAAGAAAAAATTCAGGAAACTCAAAGAGAAGAAACCGCAGCTGACATATCGGAACTCCCAGAAGACATATGGTCTATCCATAGGTCCGGAGCTGGGTCGCCACAAACAGGGTCTATCAGATTTGCCGAAGACATAGACGAATTAAAGAGTGGAGTTG
>DJMH01000032.1 GCA_002435305.1 Dehalococcoidia bacterium UBA6495 | reverse complement strand
GTTCTAAACCTTGGAAACAAATTCGAAGGAAAGCTTGACCTGCTTATTGACCCCGCCTGCGAAATAAGGAATTTTGGTGATGCGCTAAAACTTGGTAGAGCCTGTGACGAGGCTAAATTTTTCTGGTGGGAAGATCCATTCCAGGATAATGGGGTATCCCAGTTTGCTCATAGAAAGCTGAGACAATTAGTGAAAACTCCATTATTGCAGACTGAGCACATAAGGTTACTTGAACAACATGTGGATTTCATCGTAGCCGATGCTACGGATTATGTACGCTCCGGGGCTCATGAAGACGGGGGAGTTACTGGGGCCATGAAAATCGCCCATGCCTCGGAAGGATTCGGCCTTGATATGGAACTCCACGGCCCTGGCCCAGTTCATAGACACATAATGTCATCAATAAGAAATACCAATTTTTATGAACTTGGTCTGGTTCATCCGAATGTTCCAACCACAAAGGCTCCTGTATATTTGGATTATAGTGATGACCTTGACGCCGTAGATGAAAACGGGAATGTATATGCCCCTCAAGGCCCTGGTATTGGTGTGAATCTGAATTGGGAATGGATTAATTTCCACAAAACAGGCGAAGAAACTATAGCTGAATAAAAATATAATTCTTGGAATTAGGAGGAAAATACCCATATGAATAACACCGAAGGAGCTTTATCGGGAGTACGGGTAGTGACTTGTTCTACTGCGCAGGCAGGCACAGTTCCTTACATGCTAATGGCGGATTTAGGGGCCGAGGTTATAAAAGTTGAAGTACCCGGAACCGGGGATGGATCGAGGCGGGCAGGCGAAATTAAGAATGGTGTAAGTTCGTTTTTCGAAACTAATAACAGAGGTGTAAAAAGTCTCACTCTTAATTTGAAGGCGCCGGAAGGAAAACAAATCTTGTATGAATTAATCAAAAGGGCCGATGTTTTCGGGCAGAACTTTAGACCGGGCGCTGCTGAACGGAACGGATTCGGATATGAAGAACTGAGGAAGATTAACCCCAAACTGGTTTATGCTTCTATATCTGCTTATGGATTGGAAGGTCCTGATGCTAATTTGCCAGGAACAGATGCGGTTGGTCAGGCTCTATCCGGAGTAACTGAGGCCTTCTCAATACCGGGAAAGCCAATGCGAACTGGGGTGGCCTCAGTCGCAGATGAGACTACAGCAATTTTAACTTTTGGTGGCATTTTAGCCGCCTTGATTCATGCTAGGGAAACCGGACAAGGTCAAAAGGTAGACACTTCCCTTGTAGGAAGCGCATTTCGGCTTATGGGTTGGACTATGGCCACAACGATGTGGAAAAACCAGGCTCCCATCACTGGAGCCCGAATAAATGGTAGTCGGAATAGAGCCGGTATTGCAGCATGCTTCAACGATATCGACGGAAAACCCCTGGCAATCCAATTGGACGCTCGCCAGTGGCTTCCAGCTCTTAAAATCCTAGGATTCCACAATGAAATGGATAAAAAGGGATTACTCGACCTAGGAATTGCCTTCGATTCTGAGGAGGATAAAAATGAAATACTGGACACTCTGTCAACCATGTTTTCAAAAGACACTCGAGAACACTGGGTAAGCATTCTAAGAGAAGCTGACATGGTAGCAGCCCCTGTAAACACTATGCTTGAGGCATCCAACGATCCAAATGTAGTTGCCAATGGCTACGTAAAAGAAATTTTTCATCCGAAAATCGGCGAGAACATCAAAATCCATGGCTCTCCCTGGAAATTTTCAGAAACTCCGAGTACGCCTGGATTCGCTCCTGAATTAGGGGAACATAATGATGAAATACTATCTTCATTGGGTTACACCGATTCACAAATAGAGGAATTACAAAAAAATGAAGCTATTTAGCGATCAAAGAGAGTAGGGAAAAAGGCCCATAGAAACAATGATAGAGATAAGAAAAAATAGAGCAAAACAAAAATTGAAAAATGGGGAAACTGTCATTGCAGTTTCATGTACTGACACTGATATGGTGGATTTTCTGGGTTCAACTGGGACCGTAGATGTTATATGGGTGGAAATGGAGCACGGTGAAGCCACTTGGTCACAAATTAGTGATATTACTAGAGCATGTGATCTGTGGGGGATGACTTCTTTGGTCAGAGTAAACAATAACGATCCATGGTTGGTCGGGAGGGCTTTAGATAGGGGTGCACAAGCGGTAGTAGTGCCGCATGTGAACACAAAAAAGGAAGCTGAAAGACTAGTACGTGGCGGCAAATATACCCCAAAAGGAAGCCGAGGAATGTTTACTTCTCGGCAGGGATTAGGCGTGGAGGACTATATAACAAAAGCCAATGAGGAGATAATGCTCCTAGCTTTAATAGAAGATGTTATAGCTATCGAAAATCTCCAAGAAATATTAACTGTTAAGGGCGTAGATTGTTTCATGGTTGTCCCTGGAGACCTTTCTCAGAGTATGGGGCCAGAGTACCTGGGTAAGCCAAGTCACCCAGATGTGGAAGAAGTCATAGAAAGTTCAATGAAGGAAATTGCCGCTGCTGGATATTCTACTGGTTCAACCGCTGGTGATAACAACATAGAAAGGTGGGTTTCCGCCGGTGGGCGCATGTTCTTGTGCAGTTTCCAAGGATACATAGAGAGCGGGCTAAGCAATTTAAAAAACAAAGCCAAAAGGGCAGAATCTTAAATAGGAATAGCCGTAAGGAAGGATTTATATGGCAAACATGCGTTTTGGAGTTTTTTTGGCTCCACACCATCCGATAGGAGAAAACCCTACCTTGCAACTTCAAAGTGATCTTAAACTCGCCAGTCAACTTGATGAGCTCGGATATGATGAATTTTGGTGCGGCGAGCACCACTCGACTGGATGGGAAGTGATTGCTTCACCTGAGATATTCCTAGCTGCAGCCGCAGAACGAACTCAAAGAATCAAACTCGGTACTGGGGTAATATCTCTCCCCTACCACCATCCGTTTATGGTAGCTCAAAGGTTAGTCCAACTCGATCACCAATCCAGAGGAAGATTGATTTTTGGTTCTGGACCAGGAGCATTACCTTCAGATGCACATACTCTGGGACTAGACCCAATGCTACTAAGAGACAGACAAGATGAAGCAATGGGAGTGATTAGGAAATTATTCGAGGGAGAAGAGCGCTTCAGCTATGAATCGGATTGGTTCAAACTGAGAGATGCAAAGCTTCATCTCAAACCCCTTCAGAAAAACATGGAATTCGCCGTAGCCTCTCAAATCAGTCCTTCAGGAATGACACTGGCCGGAAAACACCAGGCCGGTGTTTTATCGATTGGAGCGATGGTTGCCGAAGGAATGCGATCGTTGCCAACACAGTGGAGTTTTGCTGAAGAATCTGCTGCAAAACATGGAAACAGCGTTGACCGCAAAAATTGGCGCATCGTAATGAATTGGCATATAGCTGAAACTAGGAAAGAGGCTAGGTTGCAAGCAAAAGAAGGCCTTCTTAGACACAATAATGATTACTCAGTAGCCACATTAAACCCTGATGAAGGAACTATTTACAAATCCCCGGATGATGCGGTCGACGGAGTCGCATTCTCAGAAAATAGCACCGCCGTTATTGGAACGCCTGACGATTTAATTGCCAAAATTAAGGAAATGATTTCGATAACTGGTGGTTTCGGCTGTGTTATCGGGTTTGCCCACGATTGGGCAAACAGAGAAAACACTCTTAAAAGCTGGGACCTGGTTGCACGATACGTGATTCCCGAAATTAATGGCCTATTAGATGACTACAGGGAGTCACATGAATTTGTAACAAACAACCGAGAAACATGGGTTAGAGCGCGAGAAGCTGTAATGAACAAAATCGAATCTAATGAACGTTCCGCA
>DJMH01000035.1:36287-39118 GCA_002435305.1 Dehalococcoidia bacterium UBA6495 | reverse complement strand
TCAACAGAAATTATTTCCCCATTTATAAAACTGGATGCATCCGAGGCGAGTAATAATAAAGCTCCTGCTAGCTCTTCCGGTTTGCCTATTCTTCCCATGGGGGAATTTGCGCTGAGGTGGTCAAGAAACATACCTTTCTTCACCCATGGCCCAGTCATTTCACTGGGGAACCATCCAGGCGCGATGGCATTTACTCGCACTCCTCGGTCTGCCCAATTGGCAGCCAAACTTTTTGTCAGGTTGGTGACTGCACCTTTAGTCGCTTGATAGGCAGCCGGCATTCCCCGCATGCCATTAAGACCGGCAACAGAAGATAAATTTATTATTGAACCTCCTCTACCATCACTAAGCATTCGCCTCCCTGCTTCTTTGCAGCAGTACCACAACCCAATTAAGTTTACTTTGACGGTTTGCTCAAACATAGCATCGGTAATGTTTTCTGGAACTGATCCAGCCTCAGCTATCTGTCCGGCGTTATTTACCAAAATGTCTACTCTTCCGAATTTCTCTTCAGCCTTTGTGAACATATTTGCTACCTGGGCTGATTCTGTCACATCGCATTGGGCTACCATCGAGGAGAAATTTTCAGAGTCTAATGACTCTTTAAGTCTGTTTAGGTTTTCCACTCTTCTGGCAGAAAGCACTACATTGGCACCCCTCTCAGCGAGTACCTGGGCAAAGGTGACCCCTAGACCTGAAGAAGCACCTGTTATTACGGCGGTTTTATCCTTAACACTGAAGATTGGATCATGAGAAAGCATATTAATTCCTGATAACTGAATTAAATAGTCACATATTCAATAATTACACCATAGATTTTATCAGTTGATTTAGTGCCTAGAGAGGGTAATACATTAGACATAAAACTATTTCGATAAAAATTTAACTTCAGTGGGTTTCGGTGCAAGGGGTATTTAACTTTGTGATAGTCTTCCTTAATATCTTGTTAGCTAGCCTCAAATAGTTGTTGGTGTACCAATGAGTGACACTCTAATATGGACATTTATAGGATTTCTCAGCGGGTCGGTGCCATGGTCCCTAATTTGTGTTAGAACTCTTTCAGGTAAGGATATTAGAAGAGTAGGGGATGGAAATCCAGGTGCCGTCAACGCATGGGTATCATCGGGACGGATGGTCGGTTCTTTATCCACGCTACTAGATGTATTCAAAGCAGCAATACCCCTATGGATATTCACCAACCAATTTTCAGGCACCCCGTACTCTGAGTATTTTTTGTCGGTGACAGTGGTTGCTATATCGCCAATAATAGGACACGCTTACTCCCCTTTCTTGCGGTTTAGAGGAGGAAAAGCTCTCGCTCCAACCTGGGGTTCGTGGATTGCCCTTACTTCTGGTATGGCGTTTCCTGTGGGTATCCTCATTCTGGGGTTAATGCACTTGGTGCAAAGAAATCACGCAATAACCGCGACGACTTGTCTGATCGGGTTCGTAGTTATTTTCAGTATAATTGGCACTCAGGAACTACTGATTTTTGGGATATTGAATTTGCTGTTGGTGATGTTTAAGCATAGATCCGAATATCAACATGGGATAGCTTTTAGAGGCTGGGTAAGGATATAAGGTGAATGGAGTTTAACACCCTAATAATATTTACTGCAGGATTTTTTGCCTTCATTTCTTTTCTTATCACGATATGGAATTGGAAATACCTGGATAGACCCAGATTACGTCTTAGTGATGAGCTCTTCGGTGATATTGATGTGTCGATAACGGTATTGATACCGGCAAGAAATGAAGGCAAAAATATCCGAGAAGTTCTTACTGCTTTAACCTACCAAACTTATACTAATTATGACGTCATTGTCTTAAATGATGAATCTGAAGACGATACTGCTGAAGTAGTCAGTCAATTTATTGAATCAGACCTTGAAATTCAATTGATTGATGGAGAATCAATCCCACAAGGCTGGTTAGGGAAGCACTGGGCTTGTCATCAATTGGCGTTAAAAGCCAATGGTGACTATATGTTATTTATCGATGCAGATACTGTTTTACACAAAAACACAATCAAGGCAGCCGTTAATGAAGCGATAGCTGGGAAATCCGATTTATTGACAATGATCCCCGCCAGATGCGCAAATAATTTTATTGAAAGAACCCTTTACGGTTTTATTGATTGGGCAATTTATGGTTGGTTGCCTTTGCAGTTGGCGCACTTGTCGAAAAACTCATATCTTTCAGTGAGCTACGGGCAGTTTATGTTATTCAAGCGAGGATCTTATATTTTGAGTGGAGGCCATAGGGAAATAAAAGACATCGCCGTTGATGACATGGGACTCGGGCGATTAATAAAAAGTTCTGGTCTGCAGTGGACCTTGAAGGATGGAACCGGTATGGTTACTTCCCTGCCATACAATGATATGTTGGAGACTGTGAAAGGCATCTCTCGAAGTTTGGCTCCTGCGCTAAATTATCGTATCAGTTTGATTTTATTGATATCACTATTCCTAATGGGATTATTTTTCGCACCGGTTTTTAATTTATATTTCTATGTTATCAATGGGGATCAGTTCGAATTCCTAGAGATCCTATCTTTGGTAACAATATTTCTTCTGCTTGGATCATATCTTTTGTGTTGCAAGAAATTTTCTCATAGTCTTCTTGTTGTTCTGTTTATTCATTTCACTGTCATATTAATGATATTTATTGCATATCATTCATTATTATCAAATTTGTTTAGGCGTGCGACTTGGAAAGATAGAAATATGGTGATCAAAAAGGTAAAATTTTAGAATTTTTAACATAACGTTCTCAAAATATGATGATATTGCCATGTATATTTAAGGATATTTATGTATGGTAATTTTCGA
>DJMH01000035.1:0-35877 GCA_002435305.1 Dehalococcoidia bacterium UBA6495 | reverse complement strand
GTGCCGCTGACAACTGTTACCTAGATGCAGTAGTAAGAAGCTATCTTCAGACGAAAGGGGAACTCGGCCAATCGAACTATAACGTCGAGGGCTTCGGACAGTAAGCTAATCCAACTCACCTCTGTAGGCTTTGTATGCCATATCCACTACCTGAGGAATTCTGTCCTGATTGGCAAAAACTGAGAATTTTCCAACATTAACATCTTTGGCTGCCTGCTCTTCACTCTTTCCATCATCAAAAGCTGCTCTTATTTCGTTATGCAACAATTTCAAAAGGTCTTTGGCTTCTCCAAATTCCTCTTTTCCTCCGACTGGGCCATGTCCAGGAACAAAAGTGTTAGCCTCAACAGTTTCCACCTTGTCTAGTACATCCACCCATTTAGAAATATGGCCGTCCGGGAACGCAGGGATAGTTTTGTTTACAGCTAGGTCCCCTACAAACAAAACTTTTTCTTCGGGTAAATATAATAAAATATCACTGTCCGAATGTGCCCGACCGTGGTAGGACATCCTTATTTCTCGATTCCCTAACCAAATAGACATTTCATCTTTGAATGTGACATCAGGGAGTGTTTTGTTAATGCGTTCCAACTCTGGTCTCAGTGCCTCTCTTGCCCAATATCTAGACAAATTAGCATCCCATTTTGTATCGAGCTCAATTCTACAATTTTCATGTCCCAGGATTGGAGCTGGTAGAAAATATTGGTTACCATAAACGTGGTCTCCATGAAAATGTGTGTTGACAACAAATCTGATCGGTTTAGAAGTAACATCTTTCACGACAGTCAAAAGTTTAGACGCCAATGTGGGTGTCATTAAGGTGTCTATCAGTATTACACCGTCATCGCCGACGATGAATCCAGCATTGGTTGCACAGTTTTCGTTTATCCATGCGTACACCCCATCTGCTACCTCTATTACACCTGATTCGTAGTCCATACCATCTCCCTAAATTATCGTTCCTTGATCTTGGAAATTTGCAATATCTTCCCACGTATACCCGAGCGTTTCAGTCAATATTTCTTCAGTATGTTGTCCTAACTCAGGAGCAGGCAATTTGGTTTCTATTGGAGTCTCACTATATTGAAACGGAGTCTGAAGGTATTTTACAGGACCCAGAGCTGGATGTTCAAAATCTATGATGTAGTTGTTCTGTACAACTTGAGGGTCGTCCGGAAGATCCCAAATTGACTGCACTTTTTCCCATATGATGCCTTCGGATGAGTCCATTCTTTCAATCCAGTATGCTCTCGGTTTGGTGATGAACACATCATCTAGTTTTCCAATCAGTTCCACCCTATTTTCAGTTCTAACTCCCATATTGCTGTATCGTTCGTCTTCGTTCAAATCGGGTCTCTCAATTGCATCACAGAATGATGGCCAGTATCTATCACTCTGGTTCATTGCAAATGCGATCCAGTGGTCATCAGCGCATTTGTAACAGTTCCAAAGGGGATTTCTAGCACTCTTTCGTTCCTGGCCTCCTGGTTGGTTCCCTGTTAGCAATGCCATCCCATAACGGTTGCCACCCAACCACATCATGCTTCCAAGATGAGATACATCAACTTTTTGCCCTTTACCTGTCTCTTTTTGATTAACTAACGCACCCAAAATTCCATTACATAACATGATTCCAGAAATTTGGTCAGCGATACTTTGCAAGTTATAGGGGTTACCATCGTTTGGACCGGCCCACCACAAGGAACCGGATCTGGCTTCACCGGTATAAGCGAATGCTGGTTTGCCCGAGTCTGGCCCGTTGGGACCATATCCGGTGGCTGCGCCATATATTAACTTGGGGTTGATTTTAATTAGATCGTCGTAACCCAATCCTAATCTTTCAGCTACTCCTTTTCTAAAGTTCTGAACAAATATGTCTGATTCTCCTACCAGTTTCCTCATAATCTCTTGGCCAGATGGACTTTTTAGATCTAGGGAAAGACTTTTCTTTTGCCGGTTTAGAGATTCGAAATATGCATTCAAGCCCCCGGGGAGAGAAGAGGAGGATCCACTGACTGTGTGAAATTGTCGTGCATGGTCACCGTCAAGAGATTCGACTTTAATAACCTCCGCACCTAGATCCCCTAACATCATGGAACATACTGGCCCGAACTGCCACATTGTCCAATCTATTACGCGGGTTCCTGATAAAGGGCCGTGAGGTTTGTTTGAAATTGCCATATCCATTTGTACCTATATCTATTCGGAGTTGGAATACTTCAGCAGAGGGATGCCCGACGGAGTCTATTTGGTATGTGTTTGGCAGTCAAATTTTTCTTTCAAAAGGAGCAGAAAAAATTAACATTTTCCATTAAAATGTTCCATATAGTTGGAGGAATTAATGGCTAAATCGGTTTTAACGGTTATTGGGGAAAATATTCATACCACCCGTGTTTTGCGCACCAACGGTAAAAGAGTGATTAGAAATGAAAATGGAGATGAATTTGTCGTTTATAAAAACATAGATGACATTACTTCTTTAATGCCGATACCTGATTTTTTCAAAGACACCCAAATTTACAAGCAAGGAAGCGTTAAGCATTTCATGATAGCTGTAACTCTTGGTATGTCTGACTTAACTGAAGATAGAATTCATGGGGAGAACTACATCTCGGCAGAAATTAAACGTCAGGAAGATAAGGGCAGTAATTTTCTAGATTTAAATGTCGACGAGATCTCTTATAAAATTGATATTCAAAAAAAGGCGATGGCATGGTTAATAAATCATTATTCCTCAGTGGCAAAATTACCGCCATGCATAGATTCGTCTAGCGTTGAAATAATTCAGCATGGCTTAGAGCATTACCGGAGTGTTGGGTCACCGCAAGGTCCTCCCATGATAAATTCAGCTTCATTGGAAAGGATTTCAGTTTTGGATCTTGTTACTGAGAATAATGCGGCAGCGATTGTAACTGCGAGTGGGGTCGATTCTATGCCCAGTGAAATTTCTGACCGCATGTCTAATGTATCCCAAATAATAAAACAATGTTTGGACAGAAAAATCCCACTATCGCAAATTTACGTTGACGCTCTGGTATTCCCTATATCCGTAGATCAGAACTTCGGGAATCATTACCTTAAATCAGTTGTCCAAATTCGCGAACGATTTGGCGAAGAAATTCATATAACTGGAGGGTTGAGTAACGTCTCTTTTGGACTTCCCTTAAGGAAATTAATCAATGACACATTCATAAGACTTTCAATTGAGTCAGGGGTGGATTCAGCTATATTGAATCCTGTAGAAAGTGATGTAGAAAGAATATTCGCCCTAGATATGGAATCTGAACGGGTACAAACCACAATCAATATGCTTTTAGGCAAAGATGAATATTGCACGGATTTTCTCAGCAAGTATAGAGCGGGTAAACTCACGAAGATTTAGTGTTGGTTCAAGTCGTTTTTGTGTACATGCATATAAAAGCATATATGGCTTTTGACATGCGCAGAGCGCTTGGTATACTCATGCCAATAAAAAAACTCACATTTCCAGAAGACACACTGAGATTGGGGGAGGCAGGAATATGACAACAGTTCGTTCTAGGCAAGAGGCATTGTTAATGGCTCACCTTCTGAGAAGGGCTGGGTTTGGAGCAACTCCATATGAGATGGACCGGGCTCTTAGTATGGGATATCAAGCCGTTCTTGATGATTTGTTGAACCCCGATCATCCAGATGTCATACCAGATGATTTGATAAGGAGATACCACGTCGACCAGTCTGACTTGCGCAGCGGCGGAGGCGCGCATTGGGTATATAGGTTAGTTATGACTGATACTCCATTACGAGAAAAAATTTGTCTTTTTTGGCATAGAGTGTTTGCCACTGGCACCACCAAACTTATTCAAAACAGGGTCGTTACAAATCAGATAGATATGTTCAGAGAACATGGAATGGGTCGGTTTGATGATCTGCTTGTAGAACTGTCTAGAGACCCGGCAATGATTATGTGGTTGGACAATCAGGACAACCACGGGTCGAACATTAATGAAAACTATGGTAGGGAAATTTTAGAATTATTCTCAATGGGAGTTGGTAACTACTCTGAAGATGATATAAAAGAGACTGCGAGGGCCTTCACAGGTTGGAGGGTCGTTAACCCAGATTATATGTCCATCAGAATGCGAAATAATACAGCCAGACCCTACGGCTACATGTCCTGGCAATTTGAGTACGATGACGATGATCATGACGACGGAGAAAAGATAATTTTGGGTCAAAAAGGAAAATGGAACGGGGAAGATGCTGTCAGGATAATTTGCGAACAGGATGCGACTGCTAGGTTTGTTGCCCGGCATTTATATCATTTTTTCGTTGCCGATGAATTACCTGTGCCCCAGTGGCCACATGAAGGGCCAAAAGATCCGGAAGCTATCGATATTTTGTGTAGATCTTATTTTGAAAATGACCATAATATTGGGGCAATGCTCAGAACCTTATTTGAATCTGATTTTTTCAAAGATGCTGGGTCACGATACGCTCGAATAAAGAGCCCCGCAGAGATGGTCATAGGTACCATGCGTTTGGCAGGTCCGATTGATCTTCCCTCAGAGGAAACTTACATGGCTGATGCCGCATGCGCCAACATGGGCCAGGCATTGATGCGTCCACCAAGTGTGGAGGGATGGCAAGGGGGAACTGAATGGATCAATACGGGTGCCTATGTTGAAAGAGTCAATTTTTCGGGGCGTATCCTGAATGATCCTGACAAGCAAGGAGTACGCGACATCATAGATCGAATAAAGGGCTTGTCCGATCAGCCCACCATAACATCAGATGAACTGGTTGATAATTGTCTAGAAGTTTTAGGACCTTTGGAGGTACTAGATACAACTCGCCATGGCCTAAAAAACTACGCTTCAAAATTTGGTGATTTGAGATGGTCAGATAAGTCTCTAAGTAGTGAATTTGATCGTGCGGCTGTTGCTATTATTCAACTCGTTGTATCAAGTCAAGAATATCAAACTATTTAAAGTATTGAGAGGAAAAGTATGACTACAACTACCTTTGGATTGAAATATGTGACTAATGTTGGATTCGCTGCCGACTTCGGAGGCAGAGGTTTTCAACTGCCTTCATCAATGGCGATAAGAGCCGATGGGGTCATATTTGTTGTCAGTCGAGGAAAATCCTCTACTAAAAACTCCAATGGTATACAGATGGTCACTAAGGACCACGATTTCCTAGGCCAGATCGGTACTTATGGAGCCGGCCTCGGAGGAATGATGTGGCCAACTTCTGTGGTTCTGGATGGTGACGAAAATCTGTATCTTGCAGACGAATATTTTAATAAAGTGACTAAATATGATCGTGAAGGTAACCCAATCACAGAATGGGGAACTAAAGGTTCCGGTGACGGACAATTTAATCAACCAAGTGGGTTGTTGATACAGGATCAACTGATATATTTGGTTGATTCAAGAAACAACAGAATTCAAATGTACAGCTTGGATGGAGAATTCCAAGGTCAGTGGGGCTCAGGAGGTGATGGGGAAGGAGAATTTAATTTACCCTGGGGTATATCTGACGACTCTGAGGGTAATATTTATATCGCTGATTGGCGTAACGACCGAATTCAAAAATTCGATTCAAATGGGAATTACATATCCGCTATTGGGGGCGGGAAGACCTCTGTTCTAGATCGACCTTCTGATGTTGCCGTGGACCCAGATGGGAATATTTATGTCACAGATTGGGGCAGTCAGCGTCTATTGGTTTTAGACCAATCGGGCAGCATTTTGGAAACTAAAAGAGGTGAAGCTGATTTGAATCCGTGGTCAGTGGAATATTTGTCGTCACAGGACGATGAAAGGAAAGCGAGGGAATCATTTGTTCCGGTCTACCAAGCCGATACCGAGGATCCTTCGGAGGTGTCTGCCAGAATGGAACCCTACTTCTGGGATCCTGTTGCAGTAGAGCTGGATCAAGATGGAACCGTATATGTACTTGAGACAGGTAGACATCGGTTTCAGGTATTTGAGCGATTCTAGATCGCACAGAATTCGAAATAAATGATGGATAGATTACCAGTATAGGTTAAGTGGACAGACGGAGAGGACCTTGACAACCACGAAAAGTAAGGCTGACATAGGTTTGGTAGCGCATTTATTAAGAAGGGCTGGATTTGGAGCTACTCCAAATGAAATGGACAGTTTCATTGAAATGGATTACGACGAAATAGTTGATCATCTTATCAATTTCGATCTTCCTGACTACATCCCACAAGATTTCATTTCTAGATTTCATAAGGATCAGTCTGACCTGAGAATAGCAGATGGTGCGAGAGCCCATTGGATATATCGTATGGTGATGACTAAGACTCCTTTGCGAGAGAAAATGTGTCTGTTCTGGCACAGAATTTTTGCCACGGCTGCAACAAAGTTGATTCAAAATAGAGTGGTTGTCAATCAAATTGACATGTTTAGAGAAAAGGGATTCGGAAGATTTGATGATCTTTTATTAAGTTTGTCGAGGGATCCAGCTATGATCATGTGGCTCGACAACCAAGATAATCACGGGTCAAACATTAATGAGAATTATGGCAGGGAAATTCTCGAGTTATTTTCTATGGGGGTAGGCAATTATAGTGAGGACGATATTAAAGACACTGCAAGAGCATTCACTGGATGGAGTGTCGTCAACCCAGAATATATGTCGATTAAGATGCGTAATAATACTGTTCGTCCTTATGGGTATATTTCATGGCAATATGAATACGATGCTAAAGACCATGACAATGGTGTGAAAACTATTTTAGGAGAGACAGGTAATTGGAACGGAGAGGATGCGATTCGTATTATATGCGAACAAAAAGCCACTGCGGAGTATATCGCGCGTCACATGTATCATTTTTTTGTAGCCGATGAAGTTCCTGTACCACAATGGCCGCATCAATCACCGAGGGACGCAGAAGCAATCAGCCTTATGGTGGAGTCGTATTTCCAAAACGGTCATAGTATTAAATCTATGATGGGAACGATGCTTAAAGCTGATTTTTTTAAGGAGGAGTCGGCAAGATATGCAAGAATAAAAAGCCCGGCGGAAATGGTGGTAGGTACCATGCGGTTGGCAGGTCCAATTGAACTTCCTTCGGACGAAACCTATTATGCCCAGGCTGTTTGTTCCAATATGGGCCAGGCATTATTGGGGCCACCCAGTGTTGAAGGATGGCAGGGTGGGAATGAGTGGATCAACACTGGGACCTATGTTGAGCGGGTTAATTTCGCCACTAAGATACTTGATAATTCGGACAAAGAAGGAGTAAGGAACATAATTGACCGAATAAAAACGATTAATAATACAGGGAATATGACTTCTGACGACTTAGTGTCAGGATGCCTTGAAATTTTGGGACCAATAAATGTTTCCACAATGACAGAGAAAAGATTAAAAGAATTCGCTTCCAAATATGGAGAGTTAACTTGGTCGGATGAAGTTTCATTCAATCGGTTTGACATGGCGGCTCTTTCGGTGATCCAACTCATTGTCTGCACTCAGGAGTATCAAACCGCATAATCTTATGAAGAGGGGGGTGAATACTAAATGGTAGCGACGAAATTTGGGCTTAAATATAGCTCCAACGTAGGGTTTGCGACCGACCAAGGAGGTCGAGGATTTCAATTGCCTGCCCACATGGCAATTAGGTCTGACCAAAGAATCTTTGTGGCAAGTAGAGGAAGAGGCCCAACCGTCGGGGTACAGATGGTAACGAGAGATTTGGAGTTTTTCGGTAAGATTGGCTCCCAAGGCAAGGATATTGGCCAAATGATGGAACCAAGTGCCATAGCCTTTGATTCCAATGAGAATTTGTATGTTTCAGACGAAAAATTGGATAGGATAACCTGCTTTGATAGGGAAGGAGAGCTCATTGGATCGTGGGGAGTATCGGGAGAAGGGCCAGGCGAAATGCGTAGGCCGACAGGGCTTTTGATCTTGGATGAAGTGGTTTATGTAACTGATGCAATGAATCATAGGATTCAGCGTTACCATACTGATGGAAGATTTATAGATCAATTGAACACAACGAAAAACACAGAATCACAGTTGCGTTACCCTTGGGGAATAGCTAGTGGTGTTAATAATGATATATACGTGGCTGACTGGGGTAACAACAGGATTGTTAGGTTTAATGAAAAAGGGGATTTTGTGTCAGAGCTATTGAAAGGCACAGATGCTGATATGCCATTGAATAGGCCTGCGGATGTCGCGGTGGATAATGAAGGTAACGTATACGTGGCTGATTGGGGTAATCAGCGACTTCAAGTTTTTGACGAGAAGTATAATTTTTTATATACGAATAGAGGAGAGGCGGATCTGAATCGATGGGCACTGGAATATTTTGAATCTCAACAGGATGAGAAACGAGCACGTTCAAGTTATGTACCTGTTTATAAAACCGATACCAATGACGTCAGAGAAATTTCTGCAAGGATCGAACCATATTTCTGGGACCCATGTTCAGTTATGGTAGACAGGGATGGACGGGCCTATGTTCTTGAAACTTGTAGGCATCGATTTCAAATTTTCGAAAGAATTTAATAGAATGATCGGCATATAGGAAAGAGGAGAACAATATGGGTGATAAAAAAATAGTCGTTGTCCAGTTATCTGGAGGTAACGATTATCTTAATTGTGTGATTCCATATGACAATCCACATTATGTGGATAATCGTCCCAACGTTCGCATAACAGAGGATAGGGTGATACCAATAGGAGATGGCTTAGGCTTTAATCCGGTTATGAGCCCTATCAAGGATTTGTATGATCAAGGTAAAGTTGCTGTGATTCACGGGGTGGGATATCCCGAGCCAAACAGATCTCATTTTAGATCTATGGATATTTGGCACACTGCAGAACCAACCAAAGTTGGTAATGAAGGCTGGTTAGGGAATGCTATAAACCAAATGTATCCAAAGCATGACAATGTGGTGGCAGCTGTTAATTTCGGTGCCGGACTACCCCGGGCACTGGTATCCCATGGAGCTCCTGTGGCATCGGTGACGGATTTAAACACTTATGGCCTTATGAACCATGTCAGTGAGCTAGACCAACGAAATGAGGCCCTTCAGGCATTTAAAGACATGTACTCGCAAGCAATAGGGAGTGGCCCTGTTATGGACTACCTAAGCCAGACGGGCCTTGATGCTTTGAAAGGTGCAGAGATAATAGGTGGTGTGACCGATAAGTACTCCTCAGATGTTGAATACGCTGAAAACTCGTTCGCAAAAGCAATGAAAGGAGCAGCCCAAGTTTTACAGGCTGATATTGGCACTAGGATTTGCTATACCCAACATGGTAGCTTTGATGCCCACACGAACGGGATTGCCCTACAAGAAGGTTTACTGACCGATGTGTCTGGTGGAATATACGATTTCTACGACGATATGAAGAGGGCAAATAAAAGTGACGATGTAATTATGTTTGTCTTCACAGAATTTGGGAGAAGGGTCAAAGACAACGGCAATGGAACAGATCACGGGTCTGGAGGTGTTGCATTTGTCATTGGGGATCAGGTTGACGGGGGACAGTACAGTGAATACCCTTCCCTAGCAGCTGACCAGCTGCTGGAAGGTGATTTGAGGTTCAATTTGGACTTCCGGAGTGTATATACAGAGATCTTAGAAGATTGGTTGGAAATTGATGCTAGGTCAGTCGTTAAAGGCGAATATGAGAAGGTCGGATTTCTAAAAAATTAGACAACCAAACGTCAGATAAAAAGTCCGCAGGTTAATAAATGAATCTGCGGGCTTTTTGCTATAGAGCTCTTTCTTCTATCCAGTCAAGACTCACTTCTATTCCAAACCCAGGTGCGTCAGAGGGTTTTACTCGACCGTTTTTAATAACTGGTGTTCCCGGTAATGAGACCATTTCCTCTAATGGAACTCCGGGAGGTGATACTCCTTCTGACCTTTCACCCCACGGAATTACAGGCATTGAATATGCTAAATGCTGACCATATGGATAATTCATGCCCGCATGTCCTATGACCGTTAGTCCATGGGCTTCAGCTATGTGGCATATTCGTACACTTGCTGTGATACCTCCAACCCATTGCACATCTGGTTGAAGTATATCGACTAACCCTCTGCCAGCGGCGTCGGCGAAAGGATGAATTGTGTACCAGTGCTCTCCAGTAGCTAAAATCTGACCGGGGACTCTTTGCCTTAATTTGGAATAACTGTCCATATCTTCTGGAAGCATATAGTCCTCCAGCCATTTGATATTGTATGGCTTGAGTGCTTCTGACACACGCACTGCATACTCGATGTTGGAAGACATCCAAGAATCGACAGCCAATTCAATATCTGGGCCTATCTGTTCTCTAGTATTTGCGACTATTTCCACATTTTTGTTTAGTCCGGCAAGGCCTTCATCAGGCCCGTGTCTGAGAAATACCTTGACGGCTTTGAAACCTAATTCGAGGAACCAATCCATATAGTCACTGGTTTTGTACCTCAACATGGTGTTTGAGGCATAGCAAAATATATCGTCTTTTACTGGTCCCCCTAGAAGTTCATAAACAGGCTTTTCTAAAAGTTTCCCCTTGAGGTCCCATATAGCATTGTCTAATGCACTAATCGCGTAACTTGCTACTCCTGCAGTCCCATATGGTGAAGAGGATCTACGCATCATGTCCCATAATTTTTCAGTAGCCATTGGGTTTTGGCCTACCAAAAGCTCAGAAAAATGATCATTTATTATAGAAACCACAGGTCCAGAGTGTATTGTAGTTCCTAGTCCCCAAGTTCCGTCTTCAGCTGTTACAACACATGCGACACGATTCCAGTTTGTACTTGACCTGTATTTTATGTCGTATTTGTATCGATCCATGGGGCTTACAAAATAGCCTCCATTTGCATCAAGCTCCACTCTCGGCTGTGTTTTGGGATTGGGGCTTAGATTTACTGCTATTGCTTTAATACTTTTGATTTTCACTGCGATTATTCTCCTAGAATGCAAGATTTGCGACTTTCTTTATTAGGAAAATCCGATTGCAAAGCTTTTTATTTCCCTTTTATCACTTCTGATGAAATTAGTTCTTTAATTTTTTGTTCATCCATTCCCAAAACATTCTTCATCACCTCTGTTGTATGTTCTCCTAATAAAGGAGGATGACTGGTTGGCTGGGCGGGCGTTCGGCTTAAATGTTGAAGAGCGCTTCCCAGCAAATCAATTTTTCCGAGACTAGGGTGTTCTACTTGCCATAGTGAATTTCGAGCCTTGGCTTGAGGATCCCTAAAGACTTCGTCCAGGGTGTTTATCGATGTAACTGTTAAACCTGCTTCTTGTAACGCAGATATCCAGTGTGATTTGGGCTTTTCCTTAAATTGGGTATTTAATAAACTCTCAAGTTCTTTTCGGTTTTTGACGCGGTCAGCGTTACTTAAAAACCTCGTATCCTCCGCTAGCTCTGGTTTTCCGACTGTTTCACACATTCGCCTAAATTGGTTGTCATTATTGGCAGCGGTCATGAAATTGCCATCTGATGCCGTGAAATCTTGGTATGGAGCAACTTGTGGGTGCGCATTCCCGATCCGCCCAGGCGCCTCTCCAGTAGCTAGATAGCTTTGAGCTATATTGGCCATACACGCAATTCCAACGTCAAACAACGAGACATCCACATGCTGACCCTTACCACTCAATGACCGCTCATGTAGGGCCGATAGTATTCCAATGGTAGATGTGAGACCGGTCATTATGTCGACCCATGCAGCTCCAACTTTAGTAGGGCCGCCGTCAGTTTCTCCGGTGACACTCATCACCCCAGTCATTGCCTGTAATGCTGCATCATATCCAGGTTCAGGTGCCCTGGGACCTGTCTGACCGAATCCTGTAACTGACGCATAGATTATTTGAGGATTTAAATTAGAAATAGATTCGTAGTCAAGACCAAATCGAGCTAAGTTACCTACCTTGAAATTTTCTACAAAAACATCGGCTTTTTCGGCCAAATCTTTGATAATTTTCTGACCTTTTTCATCTCTAAGGTTAACTATAATGCTTTTCTTTCCCCGGTTTGCAGACAAGTAATACGCGCTTTCCTCCCCCATAAAAGGGGGTCCCCATCCTCGCGTATCATCTCCCCATGGAGATTCGACTTTCCAGACCTCGGCTCCAAGGTCGGCCAGTATTTGGGTTCCAAAGGGTCCAGCAAGTATTCTCGACAAATCTAAGACTTTTAAGTCTTTTAAGGCACTCATAGTATCTCCATTATTTTGAAATAATAATGAATGTTAATAGTTTGTTATAACCTCTACAACTATGCGGGCATCGCCAGCTTAAATCAGAATACTTTTAACGCGATATAAGACTTTCAGATTGACTAATATTAATTTACCTTCTAGGTTCCCAGGAAAAAAATTTTAAAGATATAATAAGGCCTATTGCCAGCCAGGCGGATAATATCAGGTAATTTTCTGGGTCGTTTAGAGAACCTGATGAGAATGGACTATAAGCTTCCTGTAGTGATAGTGAAAATGGTCTTACTGGGAACACCTGGGCGATTGAGTTTAACCAATTTGGCGCACTGTCCATTGGTATAAAAACATCAGATATGAACATCAAAGGTATTATAGACCCGTTGACCATAGGTGCTGCAGCGTCAGAATTAGGTATGACACTTGTGAAGGCTATTCCCAGACTCGTAAATGCCGCAGCCCCGAGGATCATTGTAAAAAAAAATGCGGCTATAGAGTTGGATGGTAGACCGACATCAAATGCGAAAAATGCTATTAGAGCAATGATCACAGCCAAAGCAAATGACACTATAGTGTTGTGGGTTATCTTAGCGAGTAGGAATATTACTAACGGTAGTGGCGTTCCTTTGTAACGCTTTAGAACCCCAATATCCCTATTGATAGTCAAGGTCATCGCAATTCCTGTATAGGAAGAACCTATTACAGAGAATGCAGTTATCATGGGTATGTATTTGGTGGCCCTGGACACGGTACCCCCGTCTATTTCTACAAAGTCATTGCCAAAAATTCTAAGCATGAACAGAAAAAGAAGGGGAAAAGCCAACGTAAAAAAAGCCGCCGCTGGGTTTCTCCGATATGATTTGCTTTCGTAAACTATTTGTTTCATAAAGAGAGGGATATGTTTTTTTAAATTCATTTAAGAATTCCTAAATATATTTCCTCAAGGGTTTGGCGAGATACTTCCAAATTTTTGAGTTCAATCCCCTCAGAAATCGCCCAGCCTGTTAAATCTGCTAATACAGCTGTTGGACTTTCAGTGTTTATTAGAACCATCCCTTCCGATATTTTAGAAATTTCTTGTATGTCAGCCGGTAATTTGGTTGGTGATTCATCAAATTTGAAGGTGATGGATGTTTGATTGTTTGAAATTTTGAGGTCGGATAAGGATCCTTGAGACACTAATTTCCCATGATTCATAAGTGCAACTGTGTCGGCAAGATATTCTGCTTCTTCCATGTAATGAGTTGTGAGTACGACGGTAGTACCGTCGGTTTTCAAATTTTTAATCATGTCCCAGAAAGCACGTCGGGCTGAAGGGTCAAACCCTGTAGTAGGCTCATCTAAAAATAAAAGATCAGGATTGCCGCACAGACCGATTGCTACGTCCAAACGCCGCTTTTGCCCCCCCGAAAGTTTCTTGACTCTTTTGTCTTTATCTTCCCTTAATCCGGTCATTTCCAGAAGTTCTGAAATTGATCTAGGAGATTCATAAAAATTTGTGAACTGTTCCAGAATTTCAACAGCGGTCAGATATTGTTCTATACCCGTTTCTTGTAAAACTATCCCGACTCTCGAACGAAACTCGGTAGAGTTCTTTGATGGATCCATTCCCAAGACTTTGACCTGCCCAGAGGTTTTGGATCTGTGCCCTTCAAGTATTTCAACTGTTGTAGTTTTACCGGCTCCATTTGGTCCAAGCAGTGCAAATATCTCGCCCTTACGAACTCTGAGAGAGACATTATTAACAGCTTGAAAATCGCCGTACTTTTTTGTTAATTGATTTGTATCTATTGCTAACAAATGAATTTGGCTACCGGGTTCATGAAGTGGATAAGTTCATTCAATTGTATAATCCATGCGGTAATCAGAGAAGTGTTTGGAATCGGAGTTTTTTATGACTTATACAGACCTAAAGCTTGATCAAGATGGAGAGGTTCTGAAGATAACTGTTGATCGTCCTGAGGTGTTGAATGCCCAAAGTAGGATTATGCGTGAAGAGCTAGATGATGCCTTCGCCGAAGCAGCAACTGACGAATCAGTGAAGGTCGTAATTATTGCAGGGGCAGGAGCCAATTTCTCTGCCGGGCATGATTTAGGAAGCCCACAGGAAATGGCCGATAGGGAAAAACGCCCTTACCCTCCTGGCACCGCTGGGGAATATGAAAGGAGTTGGCAGCAGAATGTGGCTAATACCTTTCGGTGGAGAGATTTCCCCAAACCCACCATAGCTCAAGTTCAAGGTGTGTGCATAATGGGGGGGATAATTTTGGCTTCTTCTTGCGATCTAATTGTTGCTTCGCAAGATGCTCGATTTAGTGATCGCACCGTTAGGTGGGGCGGCCCCCACGTGCAATATCTAGGCCTTCCTTATGAAATTGGTATCCGGAAGGCAAAAGAGTATCTTTTCACAGGAGATTGGATGACAGCCTTGGAAGCCGAAAAATTAGGACTTGTTAATAAAGTCGTGCCTCTTGACCAGTTAGAAGAGGAAACAATGAATTTAGCTCAAAGAATAGCTTTGCAAGATGCGTTTGCCTTGAGGTTGTCAAAGGCTTCATTGAATCAGGTACAGGATCAAATGGGCTATCGAAATAGCATCATGTCAGGATTCCACAACCATGCATTAGGGTTGTCATATAGACGAGAAATTTATGACGGTGAAAGAGTGACCTCAATTGATCGAGCAAGAGAACGTGATAAAAAGTTTGGTGATTGATTCGTATGGCTCCTTTTTCTAATCTGAAGGTGTTGGATTTGTCTGCAGATTTTGCGGGAAGCTATTGTAGCCGTCTTCTTGGTGATTTCGGTGCCTCAGTAAAAAAAATTGTTATTGAGAATCGAGAAGATCGATCATCATCATATGGACCATTCATAAATGATGACCGGGTTCCCACATCAAGTGCCATGTTCCACTACATGAATTACAACAAACAGGTTGTATCAATTTCTAGCCAATCGGACGTCATTCGAGAATTAGCCTTGTCGGCAGATTTATTAATCGAGGATTTTTCAAACAAGGAAATACGGACGTTTGGGCTGAATTTTGCAAATATACGTGAATTAAACCCAGCAATTATCATTTGTTCTATGAGTCCATTTGGAAGAGGAACCAAATGGGAGGAAAAACCATGGAGCGATTTAACGATCCAGGCCTTGACGGGTATGTGCAGTGTAAATGGGAAACAAGGGAAATCTCCATTGAAGGAGCCTGGAACAGAAAGTGAATTTATTACAGGAGCAAATGCTTTTGTAGCCTCGGTCGCTGCTCTAATGAATAGAGATGCCACAGGAATTGCACAGCAGGTAAATGTATCTGTTTTGAAGTCAGTTTTGCATAGCTACAGCCCGTATCTTCTAGCTGCATTGCACACCGGGAATCCCAGACAACAACAAGCCCAAGGACTTCATTTTGGGCTTGTTCCATGCAAAGATGGGTACGTGTCACTTAGTGTGCGCCATGAACCTACATGGGAACATATGTGGTTATTTTTTGGTGATCCTCAGTTTGCTCAAAATCCTAAGTTTGATACAGCTATTAAGCGACGTGAGAATGAAGAAGAGCTTTCTAAAATACTATTTCCAATACTTGCAAATTATTCCAGAAAAGAGTTACTTCACGGGTTAAGCCCTCTTAGGATCCTGGTTGGCATTGCAAATTCTGTGTCGGATTTACTAGAAGATGAGCATCTAAAATTTAGGAATGCTTTTGTGGAATTTGAGAACGAAGGAAAATTTTGGGAAATGCCTGGGGCACCTTTCCGGATGTCACTGACACCGTGGCAATTTAAAGGTGAGCTGTCTTCAAAGGATTTTTCGATCTGGGATCATTCGGCAAACAACACCAGTAAAGTTTTCCCAAATTCCACCGGAACCCAAAGAATGAAAGGTCCTCTTTCAGGAATGAGAGGCGTTGTATTAACACAGGCCTGGTCTGGTGCTTATAGTACTCAGCTTCTTTCAGATTTAGGAATGGAAATTATTCAGGTGGAGTCTGTCACTCGCATGGATCCTTGGCGGGGTGGAGTTCCCCCCAAACTGGCAGGTTTGTATCCGGAATCAGACCCTGGAGATAGACCGTGGGATAGAAATGCTCTTTATAACGGCGTGAATCGCGGTAAGAAGGCGATAACTCTTGACCT
Organism: Dehalococcoidia bacterium UBA6495; assembly: GCA_002435305.1. Taxonomy (GTDB): domain Bacteria; phylum Chloroflexota; class Dehalococcoidia; order Lucifugimonadales; family UBA826; genus UBA11996. Next base: position 19,544 of record DJMH01000035.1, on the reverse strand, counting down.
TAATCATTCCGAAGCGAAAGATGTATTTATGGAATTGGTATCGATAAGTGACGTCGTTGTAGAGAATTTTTCTGGAAGGGTAATAAGTAATTTGGGATTAGATTATGATTCACTCAGGTCCGTGAACCCTTCAATAGTTATGGTTAGAATGCCAACTTATGGTACCAGTGGACCCTATTCAAATTATGCTGGAAATGGAGGTACTACAGAACCGGTGTCGGGAATGTCTTACCTTATGGGGTATCGTGACGGGCCACCAATAAATTCTGGAATAATGCATACTGATGCCTATAGTGGAGTTTTAGCGTGTGGTGCCACGATATCTGCTTTAAGAGAGAGAGTGGTTTCTGGTGTAGGTCAGGAAGTAGAGATCTCTCAACAGGAAGCCAGCATGACCCTTTTAGCTGAATATATTATGGAAGGTTCGATCTCGGGAACCTCCCCTATGAGACAAGGCAATAGTAACAGAGACTATGCACCTCAGGGATGCTACCGTTCAAAAGATTCTATCTGGGTGGCTATCTCTGTAAAAACGGATGATCAGTGGAGGTCTTTTTGCCATTCTTTAGGGTTGGAGGATTTATTTGCCAAGAAAGATTATGCCACCAAAGATTCTAGAATAAGAAATGCAATTCAATTGGATAGTGAAATCACCGAATGTATTAGTGGGTATATGTCTGAGGATGTTGCCAAAAAATTACAGGACGCGTTGGTGCCATGTGAAAAAATTTTGACTTTGTTAGAAGCCGCGGAAAATAAGGACTTTCACGAAATGAAATTATTTGAAGAAATATCTCACCCTGAGTCAGGAAATTTTGATTATCCGGTACCCCCATGGGATTTTGAAACTACACCAGTTCAATCTCCAGGACCAGCCCCCATGCTCGGCCAACACTCTGAAGAAGTGTTTAGAGATCTCAACGGGTGGTCTGAAGGTGAAATCATACGATTTAAAAACCTTCAATTAACAGGGACTGATCCTTTAATTTAATATACTTAATTCAAATGACTCAAAAACAAATAGTAAACACACAAATTAGCGAGATTATTTTTAAGGCTTCGAAACTTTCGGAACTTACTGATAAAGAAGTTCTCTTCCTGGGTAACTATTCAGAGGATCACATAGATGATCTATGCAATGCTGCATCTAGCATTAGAGATTATGGTAAGGGGAGAACGGTCACCTTTTCACCAAAGGTTTTCATTCCATTAACGAGGCTGTGTCGTGATTACTGTGGATACTGCACATTTAGAGTAGACCCTGGTCAGACAGAAAATCTATATATGAGCCCTGAAGAAGTATTGAATGTGGCAAAGGCGGGAGAAAATTTGGGGTGTACAGAGGCTTTATTTACCCTTGGGGAAAGGCCAGAATTAAAGTATGTCGAAGCCAAGGAATGGCTTTCAATTCACGGTTATGACAGCACCTTGGACTATCTAAGCGCTATGACAGAACTGGTGGTGAAAGAGACGAAACTTTTACCTCACGCCAATCCGGGAACCATGACTCACAGAGAGTTAAACACTTTGAAAGATTCAAACCCCTCAACCGGATTAATGTTGGAAAGTACCAGTGAACTTCTTTATCAGGTCGGAGGGCCTCATGAATTTGCTCCAAGTAAGAGGCCGATTGTGAGGTTAAAAACAATTTCGATAGCTGGGGAATTGCGAATCCCATTTACCACCGGTTTGCTTATAGGTATAGGGGAAACTATGACAGATAGAATGGAGTCTCTGTTAGAAATTAGGAATTTGCAACGAAGGTTTCATCACATACAGGAGATAATAATTCAAAATTTTAGAGCAAAGCCAGAGACACCGATGGCAGAATCTCCCGATGCTGAAACTACAGAAATGCTGTGGACTGTTGCTGCTGCGCGGCTTATTTTAGGCCCTAGTGCCAACATACAAGTGCCGCCAAACCTTAGTTCGGAGAACTACGAGGTTTATTTGAAGGCTGGTATAAATGACTGGGGTGGGGTTTCTCCTTTGACAATTGATTATGTTAATCCTGAAGCACCGTGGCCTCTCATAACCAACCTGAAATCAAAAACAGAGTCAGCAGGATTTGAATTGCGGCCAAGATTGGCGGTATATCCAGAGTATTTTCTTGATACTGATGAATACTTACCGTTAGACTTGCTCACAAAGGTGAGAGAATTGGCTGACGATGAAGGATATGTAAAGGACGGTATTAACAGATATGTCTGATATCGAATCAAATGATTTAAATGTGGACTTTTCGGGTATTTTGGCTTCGATAGAACCGGAAATATCTCGTGTTTTAAAAGTTGCGATTGCCGGCGGTGATATTTCAGCGTCAGATGCCTGTCTGCTTCTGGATTCCAATGGATTAGAGTACAACGCTACAGTGTTGGTTGCCGATGTTTTGCGCAGAAGGACTGTGGGAGATATCGTGACATATGTTGTAAATAGAAACATTAATTTTACTAATGTCTGTATAAAAAGATGTGGATTCTGCGCATTTAGTAGAGATTTCAGGCAAGAAGAAGGTTATCTATTACCAGTGGAGGAAATAGTCCGTCGGTCAAAAGAGGCATGGGATTATGGAGCCACTGAGGTATGTATACAGGCAGGCCTACCACCTCAAATGGAAGGAGATTTGTACATTCGGCTATGTGAGGCAATAAAAGCTGAACTTCCAGATATTCATATTCATGGTTTTTCCCCTGAAGAGGTTCTTTATGGATCAATCCGATCTAAGACATCCATAAGGCAACACCTTAGTGATCTGAAAGAGGCAGGTGTCGGAAGTTTACCAGGCACCTCAGCAGAGATATTGGATCAGGCCTTAAGGGATAAAATATCCCCGGGCCGTATAACTAAAGACCAATGGATCGATGTCATAACTACTGCGCACGATCTAGGCATCCAAACTACATCTACTGTGATGTTTGGTCATGTGGAGACAAATCTGCAAATTGCCGAACATATTGATATTATTCGGAATATACAGATGGAAACGGGCGGGTTTACAGAATTCGTACCGTTGAGTTTTGTTAATTCCGAAGCCCCTATGTTTCTTAAAGGGTTAATCCCTAATGTTAGAACTGGACCTACCGGTATGGATGTGGTGAAGGTACACGCTGTGGCAAGAATCATGTTGAATAATTGGATTCCAAACATTCAGGCCTCTTGGGTTAAAGAGGGAGACCGAATTTCTCAATTACTACTTACAGCAGGGGTAAATGATTTGGGTGGTACTTTAATTAACGAAAGTATTTCTACATCGGCAGGAGCCCAACATGGCCAGCTAATGAAGCCTTCCCAGTTCAGAGATATGATACGGGATGCCGGAAGAGTGCCGGCGGAAAGATTCACAAATTATAGTTTGAGAAAGATATATGACAAGTCGGATAATGAGAAAGACCCGTTAGATCTACTGGAAGATAACGTAGAGGAAATATTTGGTTCGTACAATAAGCTCATCGGGATGGAAAATTTCCGATTTGAGCACCCACGAAAGGTCGCCGAAAGAACTGCTGGTGTATGACGATAGGTTAATTGGACTAATGCGGTTGGGCAATTTTCAATAGATGTGCGTGCTTCTCCCTTAATTTCATCACCTTTGGTGCGATTATGAACTGACAGTAAGGTTGGTAAGGATTGTTTTTGAAGAATGATTGATGGTAATTCTCACCTTCATAGAATTTTGAGGCATCGGTGACTTCTGTCACGATTGGATCAGGGAATACTTTCTCATCATTTAGATATTTTATCGACTGTTCAGCGAATTTTTTCTGAGTATCATTGTGATAGAAGATTGCAGATCTGTATTGAGTTCCCACATCAGCGCCTTGCCTGTTTAGTGTCGTTGGATCATGGTAACTGAAGAAAATCTCCAGGACAGTTTGATAATCCAATACGGTTTGATCGTAATAAACTTCAATTGCCTCTGCATGGCCAGTGGTACCTGTGCAAATCTCTTCATAGGATGGGTTCTTAATAGTTCCCCCTATGTATCCTGATACTACCCGATCTACTCCTTCAACTAACTCGAAAACGGCTTCAATACACCAAAAACATCCCGCCGCCAGCGTAGCTTTTTCTATAGAACTCATGCCCTTTACCACCTTACACACATTTTGGATTAATCCATGTTTCTTCGCATGGGATTATACCCTTATGGTAAATGATATGTATGAGATTGGAGATTCGTGTAGGATTCTCTGATGTTCAGTAACTGTGGAGTAGGTTCAGTAGTTCTGTGAGGAAAATTTTAGAAAGGGCTTTTAATTCCCTAAACGTTCGAGGATTTCGTTTCATGTGGTTCGGAGATTTGGCTCTCTCAACCGCAGAATTTATGGAAATCTTGATCCTGTCCTGGTATATATTAGGGCAAACCGAGTCCCCTCTTGTTCTGGGAATTTTTGCCGCACTTAGATTTACTGGCACGGTAATAGCGCCTTTTTTCGGGGTTATAGTCGATAGTCTAGGAAGGCGGCGTATATATATATTCGCTCGAATTTCATTTGTCATATTGTCTTCGTCAATTTTCATATTAACCTTGTTTGATCTTCTCAGCGTAATAGCGGTTTTGATTATCGCGGCCCTCGTTGGGCTTTCCCGCTCCTTAGATATGATTGTCAGACAGTCTGTGCTTCCAATTATCGTTTCTTCTTCTCAATTGCAAAATGGTGTTGCTCTCTTGAGAACTGGAAGAGATATGACACAGATCATTGGCCCGGTTTTCGGAGGGATTCTATTGGAGTCAGTTGGTGTAGGGAAAAGTTATCTTCTCATTATTGCTTTGCATTTATTCTCTTTGCTCTTTGTATTCCTGATTCCGGGAGTACCAAATACCGCTATAAAAACTGCCCAATCTATGTTTGAAAACCTCAAAGGGGGCTTTTCCTACGTCAAAGTAAATCCGTTTTTGTTTGGCCTGCTTGCTGTTGCGTTTATTGTAAACTTAACGGCATTTCCGTTAAACAACACACTCCTAGCAGTAATAGCAAGACAGGTTATGGAAATTGATGCAGCCGGGTTAGGATGGTTGATGGGTACATACTCTGCGGGCTCCTTACTGGGTTCACTACTTATTGGCTATTTTTCCACTATGGATAGAGCAGGACGGGCAATGGTTGTCGGTTCAATATTTTGGCACATCGGTATTCTAATAATGGCTTATATGCAATGGTTCTACGTATCTTTGCCGGTTCTGTTTTTTGTCGGTATATCGCAGTCTTTTGCGATGGTCACGATGTCTATGATGCTGTTGAAATACACTTCAGCAGAAATGCGGGGTAGGGTTCTCGGTCTTCGCCAATTAGCTGTTTATGGTTTACCAGTAGGCGTGTTGATTTCTGGATTTATAGCGGAAAATAGTGATGTATCCCTTGCTTTAATTTTCAATGGGTTACTTGGTTTGTTTATACTGGTACTCGCCATTGCGAAGTGGCCTGAAATGTGGCAAAGAAGGTAATTAGTTTTAAGGACTTAGAATATGACACCGGAAGAACAGAGAGTTAGGGATTATCTCATTTCACAAGGTGGAAAATATCCCTTTGAGGAGCTTTGGGTAAGATCAATAGCGGCTCGCTTAGAACTCATAAAGGAAGTAACAGACGTAAATCAAAATCAAGCCGACTTTTCTTTCGATAGTGCTGAATGGACCATTTCAGAAATTTTAGAACACGTTATGACAAGTACACACACAGTAACTAATTTGATATCGGAACTCGCTATTGGGAATACTGGAGATTCTTCTAATATAGATCCTCCAAGGACGGTTTCTAATTTAAGTATTGATGAATTGCGCAAAGGACTCTTAGACGGAGCATTCAAATGGACATCTATGACGGATAATCTTCCAGTCATGCCAAATATGAATCAAATGTCAAACCATAGTTTTTTTGGGGACTTGCATGCTGGAGCTTGGTACTTGTTTCAAAGAGTTCATGATTTAGATCATTTGAATCAGATCAGAAATAATAAATCTCATACAGACTATCCAAATATTTAATATAGAAGGGTGATGGAAATTTTATATGAAAATAGCGGTACATTCATTCAGTGGAGTCACCTCAGATGCTTCAGATTGGCATCAAATATCAGAATTTGCTAGAGAAGCTGAAGCCTTAGGAGCCGATTCCATATGGACTTCGGAGGCCTGGGGGACTGATGCGATAACCCCTCTTGCATATTTGGCTGCTTCTACAACAAAAATACGGCTAGGTACAGGAATAGTACAGGTAGGAAGTCGAACTCCTGGCAACCTGGTAATGACAAGCTTAACTTTGCAATCTATGTCAGGGGGCCGGTTTATTCTCGGTTTAGGCACAAGCGGGCCTCAAGTTATTGAAGGTTGGCATGGGGTCACATTCGGCAATCCCATATTAAGAACAAAAGAGCTTCTGGAGATTCTTAAAATGGGCGTAGCCGGGGAAAAACTTTTCTACAAGGGAAATTATTATCAATTGCCTTTGGAAGGTGGGGAAGGAAAGGCTATAAGGACGAGTGCCAAGACTTGGGAAGTTCCTGTTTATGTGGCATCTCTGGGTCCTACCAACTTAGAAATGACAGGTGAAAAAGCTGATGGATGGATTGGGGGTTGTTTTATACCCGAAACGGGGAATGTTTTTCTAGATAAAATCAAGAAAGGACTCTTGCGCTCAGGCAGAAATACTGAAGACATAGATATATTGATCCCGGTTTCTTTGGATTTCACCGATGAAGTTGAGGAAACGGCAAAAAAGCATGCACGTGGATATGGATTTACTTTTGGAGCTATGGGATCCGTAAAAAATAACTTCTATAAGAATGCTTACGCCCGACAGGGTTATGGAGAGGTTGTGGATGAGGTTCAAAAGTTATGGGTGGAAGGGAAGAGAGAAGAAGCTAGGGACATGGTCCCCAGTGAGCTTGCTTTGAAATCCAATCTAATTGGGACAGATGAAATGATCAAAGAAAGACTTTTACTCTACAAGAATTTGGGGGTCAATACACTTAAAGTTAGTTTGCCCGGTGATGATATATCAAGTAAGACTGATGCTTTGGGTAGGCTCATGGACCTCGTTTCGGAATTGGATTAGAAGATATGAAGTTAGGCCTTTTCACACATATGTCTTGGCCCGAAGGAGTGAATCAAACTTCGGTATTCAATAACTCTATAGAACAGGTTAGGTTGGCTGAATCTATGGGATTCCATGGGGCTTGGTTCGCTGAGCACCATTTCACCCGCTACAGTATGGGCTCCTCTGTCTTACTAATGCTTGGGCACCTGGCAGCAGTAACGGAGAAAATACGTTTGGGTACCGCGGTAATTGTTCCAAACTTGCATAATCCTATCAGGATTGCCGAGGACTCAGCCCTTGTAGATCTCTTGAGCCTGGGACGTTTAGATGTTGGCTTCGGGAGAGGTACATATGGTTATGAATACGGTGGGTTTGGGGTACCAGTTGAAGATAGTCAATCTAGGTTTAGAGAGACGGTGCTTGCAGTAAGGGATTTATGGTGCGACAAAGGAGTAAGTATCGAGAGCCCCTTTTTTTCTGTTCGTAACGTGGATTTAGTTCCATCTGTTGTTCAGTCGCCTCATCCGCCTATATATATAGCTGCAACAAGGTCTGAGGAAACTTTGGATTTTATGATTTCAAACCAGTTTCTTTTGTGTATAGCGGTTGTTCAAGACACAAGTGCCGCTCTTGCTTTAGTAGAAAAATATAGGAAGTTATGTCAGCAGAAGGGACAACCCGATCATATGGATGACGTTCCATTTTTCCGCTATGTTCATGTGGCTGATACCGAGAGAAGTGCACTTGAAAACACCGCAAAACATGTAGATTGGATACAGGATATTATGCAATGGCGTAGGAATTTAGTGGAATCTACTGAGGTTCATTTACCCATGGAAAAATGGAGGGATGAGCGAAATGAGTTACCACCAGATAATCAATATATCTCTGAGAAAAGAGCATTTATAGGAACACCTGAAGCTGTTGCCGAAAAAATTATTATGCTAAGAGATCACGGAATTTCATATTTCGGATGCAATTTTGCGATGGGAGGCCTCTCGCAAGAAGAGGTAATTAGGTCTATGAAGTTGTTTGAAAAGAAAGTAATACCTTTAATTTCTTGAACGATGACTATGACAGAAACTCTTTAAACCAGTCCTTAAATTGTTGATCTTTAGTCACTGTATCTATTAACTCACTATCCAGCGCTGCTGTGCTTACTTCTGAGGGTTGATTGCCTTCAACAAGGGCTTTCATGGTATCTCTAGTTGCTTTTACAGCTGCCATAAAAGGGAGGTGTCCTTGGAGCGCTATCTTCACTCCCATTGACGAAAGATACTGGTTGTCGTTTATGTCCTTTGGCGTACTTCCAAGCATTATCGGTATCTCAATGGAATTTTTGACGGCTTCTAACTGAGGTCTGGTAGTTAGTCCTGCAAAGAAAATCGCATCAACTCCGATGCTTTCATATGCCTTGGCTCTTTCAATAGCATCCTCCGTACCTGTCACTTGGAATGCACTGGTTCTTCCAGCTATTACCAAACTTTGATCCTTTCTACCTGACAATGCCGCTTTCATTTTACCTATACCTTCCGGTATAGGTATTAACTCTGGCTTAGATTTTCCAAACTGCCTTGGAAGAACAGTATCTTCAATTGTGAGTGCCGCTACCCCAGCGTTTTCTAGTTCCTCTACCGTTCTTTTGACGTTAAGTGCGTTTCCATACCCGTGGTCTGCATCTACCATTATGGGAAGGTCTGAGGCGCGACATATTCTTCGTGCCTGCTCTGCAAATTCAGTAAGAGTTATTAGAATGTGGTCAGGGTCACCTAATACCACAGCTGAGGCTATTGAACCGGCGAACATACCTGCCTGATACCCTAAATCCTCAGCAATTCGAGAGGATATGGCGTCAAACACTGACCCTGGATGTACGCACTGATTACCCGTGAGTATTTGTCTGAATTGGTTCCTTTTTTGGCTATCGATCATTTCTTCCTCGTATGAGCGGGGTGAGCATGATCGATTGTAGCAGACCTTGATTTTGATAGGTTAGTGTTTGAATATATTGAGGAGAATGAGGTCTGAAACCTAGGTATAGTGGGAATAACAGAAGGAGTGACAGATGGCCTATTTTAGGTGATCATCTGATGGACTAAAAATAATTATTTCAGGGGTTCTTGATCAGCCAGAATTTTTAGAGGAGAAATATGACTAAGATAATATTAGCTGTCTTCGATGGTTTGCAGCCTGCTCAAATTAATAGTGTGGATACACCTAACTTGTACCAAGTGTCCCAAAAGGGTTCCTTTTTTGAAAACCATCATCCTGTCTTTCCGTCGGTTACTAGAGTAAACGCTGCATCGATGGTGACAGGTGTGAATCCCGGTAAACATTGGTTGGCCGGTAACTCCTTTGTAGCTAGAGATTATGATAAATCAAATGTGATACCGGCCCTTAGCGGCCAATTATCGGAGATTCGAAATGCCGGGTTGGATGTGCTGGGCGTGCCAACTTTGCAAGAAATCATTTCGAAAAAAGGTATGGAGTATGTTGCGATTGGTGTAGGCACTAGTGGCAATGCTTATGTGCATAATCCTCTTGCTGATCTTTACGGTGGCGCGACCATTCATCCTGAATTCACAATACCATCGAGCTTGCACAAGGAACTTAAAGGGTTATTTGGTGGTTGGCCAGAAGAACAATTACCCAACACCCCGAGATATAAAAAAGCAGCCGATATATTTATAGATTATGTGTTGGGTAAAATTAACCCTGAGGTTGCATTGATTTGGTCTTCAGAACCAGATAAATCACAGCATGCATTTGGTGTTGGAAGTGATGCTGCCAAAGCAGCGCTGAGGGAGGCTGACCTAGAATTTGGCAGAGTTATGGAGTACATAAGGGATTCAAGCCAACATCAGAATTCTGATTTAATGATTCTGTCTGATCATGGGTATTCAACTATTTCCGAAGTCATAAATATTGAAACACTTTTAGAGTCTTCTAATTTGGCGGGCTCTGGTGGTTGGCTTTTAGCACAAAATGGTGGGTGCGCGCTTTTTTATTTAAAAAATCAGAAGGATGTTCATTTGGTTCCTGAGTTGGTTGAATGGCTTTCTAGTCAGGTATGGTGTGGTACCTTATGCTCTTCGGAGCGGTTAGGGGAAGTAAAGGGGACTATTCCTTTGTCTTCCATTATGAATGAGGGGAAAAGGTCTCCCGATATAATAATGTCTTTCAATTGGGACTCCACCGACAACGTTAACGGATACTCAGGCCATGTGTTCTCAACCGGCGGTGCAAAAAATCTTGGACAGCACGGTTCCATGAGCCTTCATGAGATGAACAATACCCTGATATGCTGCGGGCCTACATTTCTAGAAAGTGAAAAAATATTATCACCGTCAGGGAATATAGATATTTTACCAACTATTCTTACAATACTGGGACAAGATATACCTGATCATGTAGAAGGAAGAGTATTGGAAGAGAGTTTCAGGGAGACAAATTCGGAAGTGATATCAGTGGCGCACAAATACGATGCCTCGCTGACAACCAATCAGGCTACCTATTTTCAGGAGATTACAGTATCTTTCGTGGGTGACAGTAAATATATTGATGAAGGTAATTCTTGGTTAGGAAAGTGAGAAACATGTATGTCAATCAATAACCCAATCACCTTGGAACAATTCATTTGGGATTCAGATCCTACTGACAAGGACAATAATTTCAAAAACGATGTTGCCCTGTATACTCAGGAGGACCCGCTCCCTACAGTAAAACGGTTAAGTCAAAGTCTTGATATACCAATGGGATCTATTGTTAGATATGTCCTTTGTAAATGGGCGATGTCAGGTAGTGAGTCTTTATTAGATTTAGGGCCTGACATGGTGAAGAAGGTTTCCGATATTTTTGATTTAGCTGAGTCCGTGGGTACCGACAAGGAAAAACTCAAAGCGTACGGATCGGTAAAGGAAATTATGAGCTGGATGAAGGTGCCTCTCGATGACCCTAATTATAGAAACTAGGGTGGAGGCACCTTCACGCTAGGACTAGCTGATGTCGAGTTCAGCTCTTAGGTCTGATATTGTCTGTCCCCTACTTCGTGATGTCCTTCTTTCTCTCATTCCTATAGGTAGGTTTTCAACCTCAGCAGGAACCTTTATGGCTACAAAAACCGGGCCATCTTGATTCATAATTTCATCTAGGCTGGTAGAAAATTCCTCCAGGTCATCGAAATTATATGTGGCGGCGTAGCCTGACCCGGCAGCTATTACCGAATAGTCGATTTCTTCTGAGTTAGGTACCGGTTGGCCACCGGTGGTCGCGTAACATTCGTTGTCCAAAAGGAAATGAACAAAATTCGTAGGTTTTTTACCAGCTATTGAGGCTAGCACACCGAGGTTCATCAGCAATGCTCCTTCGGTATCAAAATGAACCACCTTTTCGTTTGGAAGACCCAAGGCCAAACCAAATATCGCTGCGGTGGACTGACCCATTGCTCCACCCATAGAAATATCTCTATTTTGGTTGGTGGTTACATCAGCCCAATGTCTTCCAGACGTGCCTTGGACTGACACTATTGCATCGCCCCTGTGTTCTTGAAATGCTTCAAATACTTCTTTTGATTCAATCATTTTTCACTCCTGATGATTTAGGACCCGATTATCTATTAAACCCGTGATATTCATCTCCGATTAGGACGACCACAGGTCTTTTAGTTTTGAGAGCTTCGTTATAAGCATCAGTTATTCGAGGTCCATCTTCGTCAGTCTCTACCAAATAATAATTTAAGTGGAAGGCGTTAAGAAATGGTTCAGTATAAACGGCAGCAGTGTCTGGTGTGTGTCCCTTTCGGGTCCACCCACGATATCCAACAACCATCAAAAGAGGAAAACCTGCGTCCAACGCCATTCCTCTAATGGAATCTCCGGATTCCATCATGCCTGTATTCTGTATAAGAACTACTGGTACCTTACCCGCCACATTGAGTCCCAAGGCGACAGCCATTGATTCTCCTTCCCTGGATACAGGTACTACGTCCAACCAATCTTCTTTCTCCATCAATTCATATAGATAATTTGTTTCACTATCGGGGATAGTAATGATATGTGTAACACCGATACTTTTGAACTCTGCTATGAGAGTTTCAGGTCGCAGTATCTGTAATTGCTGTTCCACCATTGCCTCTACACCTCCATTTTGTTTTATTAGCCTCTTTTTATCGAGCGATAGTATAACTGACTGAAACTGCCATGTCTTCCGATAACGTATATTTTTAGAGCTATTATTTGACAGCCTGTCTCAATCACCGAATTAAGAGGTACAAATATTTTGCGATACCGGCCAATTTAAAAAGTAATTGGAACTGCCCAGAGACGATAGAACCCAGGCTTTAGAATTGTTGACGGGAATTACAGCGACCCATGTTGGATCCGGTGGTGTTGCAGGTTCTGGAGGTGCTGTTATATTGGGATTAGAAGGTGGTCACGGTGCAGTATAAGAGGCTTTTGAATTGGTGGAGTTAAAGGGTGAGCCTCAATTCAATTCTCCCAGATTGGTTTCATATGTTAGTGAACCTGAAACCTCGCCTTCTAAAAGATAGATTAAATATACTTGACCGGTTTATTCATTCATTACATAATTTTAATTCATGAATTTCGGTTAAATTACTACCAGTATTTCTGAGTTTGGATATATTGGTTTTGTAATTATCGGGTTCTGAATTGGAGTCTATGAAATTAACTGAATCGCCTACCTTATTCTCACCGTTTAAATGGCGCCACGCTATATTTTATGGATGGTGGTTGGTTGTTATAACCATTTTTTTAAATGCTGCGACAGGGTCCCCCGTTTTTGGTGGAGTAGGGGTATGGATCGATGCTTTGGAACAGCATTTCGGCTGGAGTAGGGCGGAGCTTTCCTTGGCATTTTCCTTTGGCCAGCTAGAAAGTGGCCTGGCTGGCCCAGTGATAGGAATTCTAGTTGATCGCCATGGTCCTAAAAAGATTGTGTTTTCTGGTGTGACAATTATTGGTTTGGGATTCATCCTATTCAGTCAAACTAATAACCTTTTGACGTTTTATTGTGCATATATTGTCATCATGTTGGGAGCCTCAGCTGGGGGCTGGCTACCAATGATGGCTGTTATCAACAACTGGTTTGATAGGAAAAGAACAATGGCAATGGGGTTAGGCGGTATTGGTTTTTCTGTGGGCAGTTTTTTGTTGGTACCGCTATTAGCTTGGCTGGTTCAGCCGGAGGGTGTGGGCTGGAGAACTACTTCATTGTCTTTGGGGATATTCTTCATTCTCATAGCCTTTCCTATTAGTAGGCTTATACGAAATTCTCCTGAGGAATTAGGCGAAATTCCAGATGGAAGGGTTTTTGAGGGAAAAGAGAAAAAAGATTTAGATAGAAATTTAACTACAAGACTCGATAATGACTTTCCAATGATGACGATTATAAAGATGCCGGTGTTTTGGGTTTTGGCAATTTGTAACGGCACATCTGCGATGCTTATCGGCACGATGACTGTACATCTGATTTTGGCATTAAGGGATCAGGGAATATCAGTTCAAACAGGAGCCTGGATATGGGGATCCACAATGCTTTTTTCTGGAGCGGCCCAAGTTTTCGGAGGCTATCTAGGGGATAGAGTTCCTAAAAACTTATCTCTTTGTGTTTTTGGGATAATACAGGCGGTTGGTGTTATATATGCAACATTTGTTACCAGTGTTTACATGGCTTCTATATTTGTTGTTGTATACGGATTAGGTTTTGGAGCCAGAATTCCACTTGGTACAGCAATAAGGGGAGAGTATTTCGGACGAAAAGCATTTGGGAGAGTTTTAGGCGTGTCCATGTTACCGATGATGCTATTGATGACTATAGGGCCATATGTGGCTGGGCTTATGTTTGATCACTACGGTAGCTACGATATGGCTTTTTATATCCTAGCCCTGGCAGGGTTAGTTGGCAGTATAGGATTCCTTTTTTGCAAAAATCCAAATCAAAGCAGATCCTGATGTTCCGTATCTAATTACTTGACTGGGTTTTGGCCCAACTATCCCTAAGGGAAACTGTTCTGTTGAACACGAGGTTATCCTTGTCTTTGGAATCCTCAGAATCCAAGCAAAAATAGCCCAGTCTTTCGAATTGAATTGGGTTGCCTGAAGTCGATTCTTTGAGACTGGGTTCAAGCTTTGCAGAATTAATGACTTCGAGGGAATTTGGATTGAGAACCGATTCTAGATTTTTGCCATCTGATATGTCAGGTTCCGGGTCAAGGCAAAGTCTTTCATACAGTCTTACTTCCGCATCAATCGCATGGTTAGCGCTGACCCAATGAATGGTCGATTTGACTTTTCTACCATCTGGAGCATTTCCACCACGTGTATCAGGGTCATAGGTACATCTGATCTCCATAATATCATTAGTTACTGGGTCTTTTATTACCTCTTTGCATGTAATGAAATACCCATATCTCAACCTGACTTCCCTTCCTGGAGTTAGTCTAAAAAACCTCTTGGGTGGGGTTTCCATAAAATCATCTTGCTCAATGTAGAGTTCTCTAGAAAATGGAATTTTTCTAATTCCGCTGGAATCATCTTGAGGATTGTTAGAAGCTTCCAAATATTCGACTTGGTTTTCCGGATAATTTTCTATGACTAATTTGAGAGGTTTTAAAACCGCGAGTGCCCTGTGGGCCTTTTTATTTAAGTCCTCTCGGAGACAATGCTCTAGGAGCTCTATTTCAGCTGTGTTCCATCTTCTGGTTATACTGACTCTCTGACAAAATTCCCTTATCGAGTGGGCGCTGTATCCTAGGCGCCGCATGCCTGAGATTGTAGGCATTCTAGGGTCATTCCACCCGGTCACTAAATTGTTTTCGACTAGTTTAGTTAAATTTCTTTTACTTAATATGGTATGGCTCAGGAATATTTTGCCAAATTCTATTTGTCGGGATTTGAATACTTTTAGCTCATTTATAAACCAATCATAAAGAGGTCTATGATCTTCGTATTCCATTGTGCACAGGGAATGGGTGACCTCTTCAATTGAGTCTGAAAGACCGTGTGCAAAATCATACATAGGGTAGATGGGCCATGTATTCCCGGTGCGATGATGTGGAGTATCTAGGATCCGATACATCACCGGGTCTCTCATATTTAGGTTAGGCGACGACATGTCAATCTTCGCTCTTAGTACATGTGAACCAGGCTCATGTTTCCCAGCCCGCATCTCTTTGAGAAGAGCTATATTTTCCTGGACGCTTCTGCTGCGGTATGGGCTGTCATTTCCAGGGTGTGTGAGTGTTCCTCTATTTTCCCTGATTTCTTCTTGATTTTGGCTGTCAACATAGGCTTTCCCTTTCTCTATAAGTGTGACAGCAAATCCATATAGTTTTTCAAAATAATCAGACGCAAAATATTCTCTTTCGTCCCAGTTAAAGCCTAGCCATTTGATGTCTTCTTTGATGGCCTCGACGAATTCGGTGTTCTCTTTTGAAGGATTAGTATCATCGAACCTAAGATTACAGGTTGCTGAATCATTTTCTTCAGCTATTCCGAAATTCAGACAAATAGACGCCGCGTGCCCTATATGGAGATATCCGTTCGGTTCTGGAGGAAACCTAGTGGTGATCGATTCGTGTTTTCCCGATGCTAAATCCTCTTTGACTATATCTCTAATAAAATCTCGATTAATTCTGTCTTCCACTGATCCAGTTCCTATGTGCGCAATCTTTGCGGTCTTTCACCATATATATTACGCGTATTCGATGATATGGCTCAAAGTCGCCTTAAGCCTATCCATGTGATCTTCTATCAAAGAGGGTTCTTTCATGCTCTCAACATTCATTTTTAGATGCTCAACTGAGGCGGTTCCTGTCAATACCGTAGAGATCGAACTCGGTTCAGCGGCGAATTTGTATCCGGCTTCTATTACAGATTTCACATTGTCTTTAACCAGCCAACCAAGTGGATTATTGGTAGGAAGAGAGTCATTATCTATCAGCCCAGAAGATTTCCATTTAGAGATTAATTGCTCTAAAAGAATAGGATCAGGCAATTTTACTCTGACCGCAGCCATGTTAATTACTCCGATATTGTGATTTCGGGCCAAAGGCAATATTTTTGCAGCTGCCGATTGGTTCAATATTCCATATTTCAGCATCACG
The DNA here is from genome assembly GCA_002435305.1 of Dehalococcoidia bacterium UBA6495. Classification (GTDB taxonomy): domain Bacteria; phylum Chloroflexota; class Dehalococcoidia; order Lucifugimonadales; family UBA826; genus UBA11996. The sequence goes on along the minus strand of DJMH01000035.1, from coordinate 3,383 downwards.
ACATCCCATAATTCTGGATGTTTCGATAATCCTAATTCGATACCTTTTTGGCCAGGGTCCTCAGAAAAGCGGCTACTAAAACCAATACTTCTAATTTTCCCTTCATATTTCAATCTTTCCATCGTTGGGTAAAGGGATTCAACGATTAGGTCGTATTCGTGAGGCATAATCCCGTGAAAAAGCATTATATCTATATAATCTGTTTGAAGCCTTTCTAGGCTCTTTTCTATGGATTTGATTAGTTTGGTATGGTCGTCGATAGTGTTGTTTACCTCGTCTCTGGCTGGCCATTTGGTACATAGTAGAAACGAATCCCGCGGTATACCTGATAAACATTCGCCCAATATAGATTCTGAATCTCCATAATGAGTAGCGGTGTCGAAAACATTGACGCCGATGTCGAGGGCTGCTTTGACCAGTCTTTTTTGATCGTAAATGGAATGCCCGATGGTTTGACCGAGTTGTCTTGCACCGCCTGTACCAAGGCTTAATAACGAAACCTCCATTCCAGTCTTTCCAAGAACTCTTTTTATCAAATTTTCAAATCTCCTTAGAGTTAGATCTCAGTATGGAAAAATGTTTTTCTATACCATCTCAATTCTTCAATGCTTTCTCGGATATCTTCTAATGCAAGATGTGTCCCTTCTTTTTCTGGTACTTCCGTCTTTGGATACCACCTCCTTGCCAGTTCTTTTATTGTAGATACGTCAATCATCCTGTAATGTAAAAATTTATCGAGTTGTGGCATTTCTCTTCTTATAAATCTCCGATCTGTACCAATAGAATTGCCGCATATCGGGGACTTATCAACTGAAACCCATTTCTTTAAAAATGTGAGAGTTTGATTTTCCGCCGCAGATACCGTTACGGTTGATTCGGAGACACGTTTAAGTAGACCTGATTTATGATGCTGCTCTTTAGACCAATCATTGATGTTCTGCATCTCGGATATACTGCGATAAATGGCTAAAGATGGGCCTTCCGCCAACTCTTCGAGATTCCCATTAGTCACTATAGATGCTATTTCTATAATTAAGTGGTCATCCTCGAGGCCAGTCATCTCAAGATCTATCCAGACTAAGTTATTGTCCTTGTCACATTTTGATACCATTAATGCACCTTCAGCGTACAAATTGTTTTCTGTAATTTATAGTTTTCACGGTATAATTTTATACTCATGTTTGATAATGCCACCAACCATTTGAATGTTTTCGCTTACTGGGTCGATCGGGGTAAACTGGCGGCCGGAGAATACCCCGGTAACCAGTTGTCATTCCGACTGTCCATCACTATAGCAACTATTGTAAATTCTGTTTCCGGTATGTTTAAAGCCAAGTTTAGGGATAAGAACACCCCATCATACAAAATTGGGAATCTTATGGATTGTGGTATATCTTGCTTCATAGATTTGACAGAGCCTGGTGAAAGGCCAGACTATCGTAGGTACCTCCATTCAGAGCGACGTCGTCGATCACTCAAATCTGAATATTTCCGATTTCCTATAACGGATCGAGGGATACCAGATATTAGTTATATGAAAGACATCTTAGATCTAATTGATTCTCAAATAGAATCCAATAGACCTGTCTATATACACTGTTTTAGAGGGCTAGGTAGGACCGGCACAGTCGTTGGATGTTATCTGGTTAGACACGGGTTAACTGGTGAAGAAGCCTTAGATGAAATAATGAATTTGCGATCAGGTGTCGCAGGTTCTTTTCGGGCATCACCAGAAACTCAAATACAACGGGATTTTATAATGGATTGGCAGGGGTAGTTAAGTTTTAGACAAACCTTGAACGACCTTGGAGTTTGGTAGTTTGAGTAGTTCTTGAGGATTCATCTGTATTTTACCTGATCTACTTCCTCCCCCTATTATGACGTAATCAATTGTCATCACATCACTGTCTATGAAAACTGGCAGCGTGTCGGGTAGACCAATAGGAGTCACACCGCCAATCATCATACCAGTTAGGTGGGTGGTCTCCTCGGCATTAGCAAAAGAGAGTCTGGAAACCTCCATTAATTCCTTAACTTTTTTATTTACATCAAGTTTGGCGGTGGCTAAAACAATACAGGCACAATATTTTTTTTCACCTCTCTTAGAGGCCACCAGAATAGTGTTTCCTGATTTTTCCATAGGGTAGTCATACTTCCGGCAGAAATTTTCAGTGTCCGCGAAATCTGGATCTACAACAATCCATGTGTAGGTTATACCTAACATCTCCAGAGTCTGCTTTATTTCCGGTTCAATGTTTCCTGCACTTGTCATATAGGTATGTCCTTACTATATGCGGGAGATATTAAGTTACTTCTAAAGTAGGGTTTCGCAGAGGTCCAGCGTACTGAGTTTGGTCCAGTTCTATGAAGTCTTTTTGATAAACCTGGATTCTGTAAGATTCAAAATCAGGTATGTGTAACCTGAAGTCTTCGTCTATTCTTACCGACCGCGGTCTTCTCAGATATTTTTCAGACTCAAGCTTTCCCATTTCTCTTAATCGGTTTGGAACAGCGTTGGTCAACATATAATTGCGAGCCACCTTCGATAAGGTGGCATCACCATAAAAACTCCATATATATTGGCCTTCTGAATTGTACATAAGAACCCTGTTATTACCCCAATCAGCCACATAAAAGTCCCCGTGGTTGTCTACGGTAATACCGGTTGGTCTATTGAATTGTCCGTTGCCACTCCCGAATTCACCCACAACGTTTTTGAGTTCGCCATCTGGAGAAAAAATTTGTACCCTGTGATTACCCCAATCAGAAATATATATGTCCCCACTTTCATCACAATCCACGCCCCATGGGAGATTAAATTGACCTGGTTCCGAGCCGTAGGAACCAAAAGAATCGATGTATTCACCATCTTTTGTGTATCTCTGGATCCGATTATTTTTTGAGTCACATACTACAAAATGTTCGTTACTATCCAGTGCGAATCCTGAAGGTCCATCGAATTCGCCTTTACCTTGACCATACCTTCCAAATTTGCTGATGAACCCACCTTCCGGATCAAATTTGGTTATGCGATGATTGGCTTCATCACTGATGAATATGTTTCCTGAATCGTCAGTGATTATGTTGACTGGCCATTTAAGTTGCCCATCTTCAGATCCGAAATTACCAAATCCTTTTAGCTCGTCGGTCAATTCTTCCATATCGTCTCGAGACCATATGCGTATGGTGGCGACACCTTCGGATCTAAGCAACACATACAAAACGTTGCCCTCGCCAAAAGCGATATCTGTAGGAAAATTAGTTACTCGTCTCATTCCTAAAGTTGTCGAATACGGATAGCCAGCTCTCAATAGGCCATGTGGTCGAGTCATCTTAGTTCTCCTAATGTACTAGATATAAAAAGGTTTTATCTGCTCGAATTC
>DJMH01000055.1 GCA_002435305.1 Dehalococcoidia bacterium UBA6495 | reverse complement strand
GCTGTACCTAAATACATTTCGGGGAGAACCAGCTATCTCCGTGTTCGATTGGCATTTTACCCCTACCCTCAGCTCATCCCAGCCTTTTGTACCAGACACGGGTTCGGTCCTTCACCCAGAGACTATCTGGGCTTCAACCTGGCCAAGGGTAGATCACACGGTTTCGGGTCTAATCCATACAACTCAACGCCCTATTCGGACTCGCTTTCGCTATGGCTCCGGAATTCCAATTCCTTAACCGTGCTGCATAAATTAACTCGCCGGCTCATTCTTCAATAGGCACGCAGTTAGCCCGACGCATCGAGCCTTCTACGGCTTGTAAGATTACGGTTTCAGGTCTATTTCACTCCCCTCTCGGGGTACTTTTCACCTTTCCTTCACAGTACTGGTTCACTATCGGTGTCCAAGAGTATTTAGCCTTGGAGAGTGGTCTCCCCAGATTCCCACAAGATTTCTCGTGTCCCGTGGTACTTAACAAAATCTCAAGAGTTTCGTCACTTTCGCCTACAGGACTATCACCTTCTATGGTCGTCCTTTCCAGGTGCGTTTGGCTAGTTCAGAAATTTCTTACTCTTCGCCCTCATTCGAGGTTCAGGCGGAGAAATGTTGCAACACCAAACGGACATAGGACCTCATTCCACTAAGCCCGTCTGGTTTAGGCTATTCCCCTTTCGTTCGCCACTACTAGGGGAATCTCGGTTGATTTATACTCCTCGCGTTAATTAGATGTTTCAGTTCACGCGGTTCCCTTTCCTTACGGAATGTCCTGGTACAACCCAGGACGGGTTTCCCCATTCGGGTATCCCCGGTTAAGCTCGTTAGACAGCTAGCCGAGGCTTTTCGCAGTCTTACCACGCCCTTCTTCGGCTCTTGGACCCAAGGCATCCACCGTAATCCCTTAATAACTTGACCCACATTAAGGCAATTCTATTGTTATTGTTTGCCTGTTCCTGGCTTTTGGTGCATAAATAAACCAAAAGCCGTGACCTCATAAATGAGGTCGGGACTCGTTATATTCGACAGAATTCAGTTGTTAAGGTGCAAAAAAAAAGCCGGGGGAAATCCCCCGACCGAAGTCAGGATCCTATAGGTCTTTATGTTTAAATCTCTGTAGTCATCCTATTTCAAACTCTAATCACAAATTCTATACCTGACTAAGTTGCTAGTCAACATAGAATGTTGCCTAATTTTTAACTCAAATCTAATAGGTTTTTTTTTACCTTTCAACATTCGCACCCTGCAGTATAATCTGCTTCGTAATGAAAATAGAAAAGCAAAACATCGTAATAGATCTCCTTGATGCTGAAGAGACAATTCATGAAGGGGACACATTTGTATTGACCAACCAACGATTGATGGTTTCAAGTAAACCGGGCCGAACTTCCAATGTGTGGGAGAAGGCCCAGTTGGAAGAATGCTTGGATCCAACATTGAAAAATGGCGGAAAGTCTAGCAGGAAATGGTTGGGGTACAGATTGCTGGTTGTAGGATCTGTCATGATAGGCCTTCAAATGATTCCCTACCTCTTTTTTGGAGTCAATACATTAGGCAAATTACCCGATTTCATTGAGTCACTGTATTTTATAGCTTCTATGCTTACTGCAACGTCAGGAACTTATTTAACTTTAGGGAGCTATTTGAATAGGCCGCCGCATACATCAGTCTTATTTGGAGTTCCAGGTTCCAAAGACCTTTTGGTTATTTTCACTGGCTGGGATAGCGAAGAAGCCAGTGAGCTTGTATCTAAATATAGAAGAGCTAAAAGGAATGTGTAGGATCGTCTTCCAATTACAAGAGAAGATTAGGTATAAAATTTAGGAGGTCAAGCATGATAGAAAGCATTGGAACATTGTACGCAGGCCATATCGACCTTGAATCAGTAGGATTTGATTCGATTCCTGCCAATGACCGCATTTATACAGAACAGGAATTGAACACTGTTTACTCCAAAGCTGAATCAATAGCCAAAGTGATGGACTCGAATGGGTATGATATTTTTTGGTTGGCAGAACATCACTTTCAAAGAGAGGGCTACGAATGTATTCCTAATGTGTTAATGCTAGCTATCCATTTAGCTCACTTAACTAAAAACATAAGGATCGGATGTGGTTTCAATGTTTCACCGATGTGGCATCCATTAAGAATGGCAGAAGATTATGCAACGGCTGAAATATTAACCAATCGACGGGTCGTTTTTGGGGTGGGCAGAGGCTATCACACGAGAGAAGTTGAATCTTTCGGGAATCCAATGTTAGACGGGGATGCGAACCGAGAACTATTTGAAGAACAGGTAGATGTCATATTTAAGGCATTTCATTCAGATTCCTTTTCCCATGTGGGGAAAAATTATGTGATTCCTCCCGAGGTTCCATACCGAGGATACGATCTGAAGGAAATAACGTTAGTGCCTAGGCCGGTGGAACGCCCCGTAGAGTGCTGGCAACCCATAGTCAGCGCCAGCGAAAGAGGCTTATCTTTTATGGCCAAACATGGCATCAAAGGAGTGATTGGGGGAGGCGCTGCTCCTGGGGGGGCGAGCGAAAATGTTATCAAAGATTGGCAGAAAATACAGTCACAACATGGAATAGAAACAGATCTCGGTGGAAACTTGTGTATAGGCTTTTCATTCCACATAGCAGATAGCGAAAAACAGGCAATTGAGGAAGCCAGGCCGTTTTTTGAAGAAAACATGAAGATGTTTGCCCCTCTAGGGATGGTAAAAGGCCTTACTGATGATCAAATAGGCCAATTGTCCAAAGGAACGCGTTTTGCTAAAAACGCAAAATTGCCCACTCTTGAACAGGCAGTAGAATCAGGGAGCTGGTTGGTGGGGACCCCGGAATCGATCGCTGAAAAATTATTAGAAATACAAGATAGATATCCAGGTCTAAAGGCTATTAATGTTGGACAAGTAATAGGGACGCCAGAAAAAATAATACTTGACCAATTGGATCGATTCGGTAAGGAAATCATGCCGAAGATAAAAAAACCAGAACTTTCAAAGGCTTGATACCTTAAGGCTTGTTGCTTTTAGGGCTAAAAGGATTAAAAACAAATTTATGAAGAATATGAAAGAGAAACGAGTTTTAGTTATTACTCCCCATCCAGATGATGCTGAGAGCGGGGCAGGTGGAACCATAGCCAAATGGTCCCACCTCGGTGCAAACATTGTTTTGGTAGTTTGTACTAATGGAAACAAAGGCACCAGTGATCGGTCGGTATCCTCTGAAGAATTAGCTCAGACCCGAAGAAAAGAGCAGCTAGAATCTGCCAAACTGTTAGGCCTCACAAACGTCGTTTTTTTGGACCATCCAGATCAAGGTGTGACGAATGGAGATCCGTTTAGGAAGGAGCTTGTGCGAGAAATACGAACTCATCGCCCAGACATAGTTGTAACCATAGATCCGGAAAGAAAATGGATAAGGCATCAGGATCATTTTGTGACTGGTAGAGTAGCTCTTGATGCTGTTTTCCCCTATGCCCGAGACTATTTAGCATACCCTGACTTGATAGCAGAAGGTCTGGAACCTCACAAAACCTTGGAAGTATATCTCTGGGGTACTGATGACCCTGACACTTTTATAGATATTGATGAGCATTTTGAAGACAAACTAAACGCTCTCTATTGTCATTCAAGCCAAATGTCTAGCTCCAAGGAGGAGGGGCGAATGAGATTAAGAAATAGATTTTCGGTATATGGACCAAAGGTTAATGCAGAAATTGCTGAAGCTTTTAAACGTTTGGATTTAAGGCGTTAATTAATCTTTAAGAGGAGTGTTTTTGCCACCAATCTATGTATTTTGAAGGTGAGAGTAAGCCTTTTGAATACTTCTCGGTTAACTCATCATATTGCTTTGTTACGGACTCTTTTAATTCCTCTAAAGACCCATTATTCATCGTTACAATGTCTGAAGCCGGCGCTCGCTCTTGCCATTTCTTCTGGCTTGAAAGCCTTTGTGTAGCTTCCTCCTCACTAAAATTGTTTCTTGCTTTGAGTCTTTTTATCGCCACCTCGTCATCCACAGCGAATAACCAGGTTAGGTCGCTATATATCCCATATCCAGCCTCTATGAAATTGACAGCCTCCATGAGGCCGACCTCAAGGAAGCCAAGGGTATTTCTCCACTCATTCATCACTCCACTCACTTCAGCTTTAATATCGCCAATTGCGGAGGTGAGTTCAGACATTTTCTGAGGGCTTCCAAACACTTTGGAGCCAAGTTGTTTTCTGTCGATAAATCCATCGGCGTTTACTACTTCAGTCCCGAAAGATTTCACGATGCGGTGAAAAGCCGGTTTGCCGGGATCGTACATTCTGTGAACTAATTTATCGGCGTCGCAATGTGTTCCTCCGAGGCTTTCCAAAATCTGGCAGGCTGTGCTTTTGCCTGAAGCTATTGCTCCCGTAATTCCTATGACTAACGGCATTTATAAATCTTCTGCCGAGCTCAAAGGTTCGTATCCTAATACCTTTCTGGGGTGCTCCAGATCTCGGTATGACCACCTATTATTCGATGTGGCCAAAAAGACATCGTATTTAAGTTCATTGGGTGCATCTATGGATAATTGCAGTATTTGGCATACATCTTCATGGCTTAGATATATGGATTTTTGACGGGTATCGGAAGGAATATTGTCCTTTGTAACTGAACCTATTCGAACGCACAGCATAGACATATCGTAAGCATCTGAAAAGTGTCGCGCCAAAGCCTCCCCCCAAACTTTCGTGGCCCCGTAAACTCCCCCCGGTCGTATGTCTTGATGGGTGATAAGCGGAATAGGTCCTTTAACATTTTGATAGTTGCCCTGAGCGATCTCTCCATATGGGTAAATGTGCTCCACCCCCCTTACAGTGCTACCGCTGCTGGCGTAAACAACCCTTTTTACCCCTGCTGATCTAGCAGCCTCAAAAACATTATATGTGCCTATTATGTTAGCTGGAAGTTGTTCTTCAAAACTATCTGAGCCGAGATATGCGGCCAAATGGACTACCACATCAATGTTTTCAAACGCAGGCCTAATTTGATCTAATTCTGCGATGTCGGCTGAATGGGTGGATATTCCTTCCACAAAACTCCGATTTAAGGCCGACAGTTGATATCCGCCGATGGAAATTAAATGGTCTTTCAGAAGACCCCCAATCAATCCGCTCATCCCAGTGATTAAAATTCTTTTTACCAAATTATTCTCCGTTGATAGCTTTTCTTATGGCGGCTGGATTCATAGGTAATTCAGTCATCCTTATGCCGATGGCATCGTATATCGCGTTGGCTATTGCCGCCATTGGAGGCACTATTGCAACCTCCCCAACTCCCCGGACCCCGTATGGATGCAGCGGATTTGGAACTTCTACGATCAGTGCTTCAATCATGGGCAAATCCAAAGAAGTGGGCATTCTGTAGTCGAGCAGGCTAGCGTTGGCCATCCCACCCGAATCATTTATGAAATATTCCTCATTTAAGGCCCATCCAATTCCTTGCACAGCACCTCCTTGTATTTGACCCTCTACATAACTGGGGTGTATAGCTTTTCCCGCATCCTGAGCAGCCGTGTATCTGAGAATGGTCACCTTTCCTGTTTCTATATCAACCTCAAGGTCAACTACGTGTGCGGCGAATGCGCTACCTGGACCCCTTGGATCAAGGTTAGCCCTGCCTACCACTGGTCCTCCAGTTTCTGGCAGATGGCCTGCCAATTCCTTGAAAGACATTTTCAACTCGGTGTCGGAAGAATGTATGAAAACACCGTTTTCAAGTTTTATATCATCGAGGGAGGTTTCCCATACTTCCGCGGCTCTTTCTAGCATTTGTCTTTTGACATCCTGGGCAGCCTCATAACTGGCCCAGCCAGTTTTGAATGCTCCGCCACTACCTCCTGTCATAGAGGTATACCCAATGGTTTCGGTATCTCCGACCTGTGGATTTACGTCATCAACATGTATTCCCAGCACTTCTGCTACATGCTGGGCGGCAACTGGTCTTAAGCCTCCGATGTCCATCGAACCTATAATGAGGTTCACAGTGCCATCAAAATTCACGTTAGCCACGGCACAGGCCGCTCCACTCCCATTGATCCAAAATCCGCCCGCTACCCCCCGTCCTGACTTTTTGCTGCTCTTTGGCGATTGATAATGGCGGTGTTCTTTGGTGGTTTGAAAGGTTTCTATACATCCAATTAAAGGATTATTCATTCCAGAAACTCTAGTTGTACCTTGTTTGGCACCATTCATAATTCTTAGGTCCAAGGGGTCTATACCAGTTTTTTCTGCCAATTCATCGATTAAAGTCTCAGCGGCAAATGCGCCTATAGGTGCGCCAGGGGCCCGGTATGCAGTGGTCTTTGGCTTGTTATTTACTATGTCGTATCCATCTATTCTTACATTCTCAATTGCATATGGAGTGAATATACAGTTTGAAGCTGCTCCTACAGGGGATCCCGGATAAGCACCAGCTTCAAATTTCAAATCTGCTTGAGCTGAGGTGATTTTCCCATCTTTGGTGGCTCCAATCTTTACCTTCATGTACGAGCCAGAGGTTGGACCTGTAGCTTCCAAAACTTCCGAACGTGACATCGTGATTTTCACTGGATATCCCGTAATTTTAGATAACAACGCTGCCACTGGCTCTAAATATATCGTGGTTTTACCCCCGAATCCTCCTCCAATTTCCATTGGTATCACTTTGATTGCAGATACAGGCACTCCTAGGACCAAAGATGTTCTATCTCTGATTGGGAAATGTCCTTGAGAGCTGCCCCAGATAGTTATTTTATTGTTCGCAGTCCACCACCCTGTTGCTGAATGGGGTTCTATATAGCCTTGGTGCACAGTTGAGGTTCTAAATTTCCTCTCAACCACAAGGTCAGCTTGATTGAAGCCTTTATCTACATCTCCGATTTCTAACACGTCGTGACTGGCAATGTTGTTTTTGTATTGATCGTGTAATAAAGGAGCTCCATCTGATATGGCTTCCTCCACCGTAGAAACATGGGATAACTGTTCATATTCTACTTTGATGAGAGCAAGGGCTTCTTCCGCAGCGTGAGGGCTGTTTGCTGCCACAGCAGCCACAGCATGTCCTTTATATAAGACCTTGTCTGAGGCTAATATATTGCTGGTTTGTTGTTTTAGGTTGATTGCAGGCCCGGGAATCTTTGAAACAGCCTTGTCTTCTTGGGTTGGGAAGTCATGGTTTGTGATTACAGCATGGACATCTGGCAGCTTTTTTGCTTCTGAAGTGTCTATTGACAGTATCTTGGCATGAGCATGGGGACTTCGCAGAATTTTTCCATGGATGAGCCCAGGTAGATCGATATCGGCCCCGTAAAGAGCTTTTCCTGTTACTTTGTCGAAGCCGTCGTGTCTAACCGGGCGGCTGCCAACTGAGGTAAATTTCTGATTTGTGTGTGTGGTTGTCATTAATTTACGTCCTCACTAGACTAAAAATGTTTAAATGATGTTCAAATTGTTAATTGCATTCAGTTTATGAACAGTCTTTTGAATGATGTGCCTTTAAACTGGATTGTAGCATAGGGTATGCCAGTTTTCCGTACCTAAACTGTACCTATATGCTATAATCTCGTGGCTTTGAATGGCGGACATATTCCGCCATTTTTTGTCTGCTTTTCTAGCTGGTAGGTTGATGGAAATAAGGAGAGCTCAGCTTGATAGAAATAATAAATGAGGGTGGCGTCACCTCAGCTTCTGGCTTTACAGCTGGGTCCACATACGCAGGTTTGAAAACCGAAGCGGGAGTTCCTGACTTGGGAATAATTTTATCGGACCGACCAGCCAACTCAGCAGCGACATTTACCACTAACAGCATAGAATCACCTTCAGTAACAGCCAGCCGTAAAAGAAAAAAAGCTGGTATTTCAAGGGGGATTGTTGCCAATAGCGGATGTGCCAATTGCAGTGTAGGATCGCAGGGCCTGACCGACGCAGAGGAATTGGCTTCCTTAGCTGCTAGTCATGTTGGTGTGTTTGGAGATGATCTTTATGTGGCAAGTACCGGAATGATCGGAGTGGAACTTCCGATGGCATTGATCCGTCAAAATATCGTCAATATAAGGCTTTCAGAAGATGGTGGTACTGAGTTTGCGAAATCTATAATGACCACAGATTCCAAGCATAAAGAGCGAGCGGTTTCATTTATGCACGATGGAAAGACTGTCACAGTGGGAGGTGCGGCGAAAGGGGTTGGGATGATTCATCCTAATATGGCGACAATGCTATGTTTCATTACTACAGATGCTGAGGTTGATCAAAATTTTTTACAGAGTGTCCTTTCGCAATCAGTAGCTATCTCCTTTAATATGACTGATGTCGATGGCGATCAGAGCACTAACGATTCCGTAATTGTTTTGGCGAACGGTGCTTCAGGAACTGAACAGATTGAAGAAGAATCGGCAAGTGCTGATAGTTTTATTGAAGCTCTCAGGTATGTTTGTACAGAGCTTGCGAAAGAGTTGGCAAGAGATGGAGAAGGGGCACAAAGACTTATAGAGGTCATCGTTGAAGGGGCCCATACAACTGAAGAGGCCCGTAAAGCCGCTAGGGAAATTGCATCTTCCTCTTTGGTGAAGGCGATGGTACACGGGAAAGATCCTAACTGGGGACGATTGGTAATGGCTCTAGGGAAAAGCTCTATCCAGCTCAAGGAACACATGATAGATATTTTCATAAGCGATATCCATATTGTCCATGAAGGCATCGCAATACCCTACCTGAAAGATGCAGTGGTAAGTGCAATGAATTCTGAACAAGTGGATTTCAGGATAAATCTGAATGTTGGAAATTCGGCAGCAACTGCTTGGGGATGCGATCTCACCGAAGAATATGTGATCTTTAACTCTGCATATAGCACCTGATGGTTAACAAATGTTTAGCGAAATAAATCACTCCCAACCCGATGACCGTTTGGAAATATCACCAAGCATGAAAAGCAACGATGAGTTCGTGGATCAACAACCGAATACTGGTGACGTTCCAGCTAATAAACAATCACTGACGGTTATCAAGATTGGTGGAAGTACTTTGGGCAACCATGACACTACCCTGATGGATTTAGTGGAACTACAAAAAAAGGGAGAAAAGTTTGTTGTAATACACGGGGGCGGTAAGACAATATCGGAATGGATGGAAAAACAAGGCATTCGACCTAAATTTGTCAATGGATTGAGGGTTACGGACTCACAGAGCCTCGATATTGTCGTAGCGGTTCTTACTGGAGTTATCAATAAATCTATTGTCGCCTCCATAAACTCTCTAGGTGGAAGAGCGATTGGTATTTCTGGTGCTGATGGTAATATGGTAAGCGCAGAAATCGCTGATCCTGAATTAGGATATGTCGGTAAGATCAAGTCAGTAGATACGGCCCCAATTGAGGCAATATTGGAAGCTGGCTATATTCCGGTGATAGCTCCAGTAGGCATTCACTCAGATTCAGATGACCACAGCAAATTACTCAATATCAATGCTGATACTGTGGCGGGGTATGTGTCTTCTTCTATTAATGCAGATCGAATGGTTTTCCTTACCGACGTGGAAGGAGTTTTAGACTCTTCGAAGCGGTTGATTTCTCGTATGACAAAGCGTCAGGCTGATTCTTTGGTTGCATCTCATGTGATTGATGGTGGAATGATTCCTAAAATGGAAGCCTGTATTGAGGCTCTTTTGGGTGGGGCAATATCGCAAATCGTTGACGGTCGCGCCCCAGGAGCTTTAAAAGATGTAGTTTCCGGTCATAAATTAGGTACCCGAATAGGCTAATAAAGGTTATAACATGGCAAGTGCCCCTTTTCCCTCATTTGATTTCGATCCGTCTTCAATTAAAGACAAACTTAGCGGGCGGACAAAATGGATAGTGTTGGCATTGATTCTCGTCCCTATCTTTGTGCTTTTATGGCTTGCTAGGGGAATTTTCACTGATTACCTTTGGTATTCAAAGATGGGCTTTGAAGATGTTTTCATTACGATTCTTCTGACTAAAATCATATTATTTTTCGTAGGATTTGCTTTTGTCTTAGCATTAGTTTTAGCAAACCTTTTCTTTGTGAACAGAAAAACTGCGGGTCCCTTAGACGCTCCCCTTCCAGAGAATATGGTAGGGATCATCAAGAAACTGCTGGTTATAGTATGCGTGTTGGTATCTCTTATTTTAGCAGTAATACTCGGCTCTGTGGTTGCCTCCAAATGGGAACTTTTCCTGAGATTTAGTAACGCCGCCGGATTCGGGGTTAAAGATCCTTTACACGGTAACGATATTTCTTTTTATGTTTTTGAATTACCCATTTATGCTTTTCTTCAAGGTTGGCTTCTTGTTTGCGTCGTAATTACTATGTTGGCAACAACTGCATTGGCCTTTTTGAATTTTACTCTTCGAGGTACTGCTTTCACCTTAACCACACCACTTCGTAACCATTTACTTGTTTTAGGGTCACTAGCTATTTTGGTCCTCTCCGCTGGGTATTGGATTGATTGGTTGGAATTGGTTAGATCTGAGCACGGTATTGTGTACGGAGCGGCATACGCAGATGTTTACGCACGGCAACCCGCCTATTTGGTATTAACCATAGCCGGAGTAGTCGTTTCCTTTGTTATGCTATTAGGATCTTTTCTAGGTAAAATTAAATTATCTCTGGCTCCTGTCGGGGTTTGGGTAATCTTGATAATTGGGCTTGGAACAGTCTGGCCCTCTGTCGTTCAGCAATTTTCAGTTGACCCCAATGAATTTGTTAAGGAAACAAAATATATTGAACGCAACATAGAATTCACTAAACTTGGGTTTGGTTTGCAAGCGATCGAGGAGACTTTCTATGAGGCAGAAGGTGAAATTACTGCAGAATTGATGGCAGAAAATATTCCTACCGTTGAAAACATACGACTTTGGGATTACAAGCCTTTAACCAACGTGTACAAACAAATTCAATTAATCCGTCCCTATTATGATTTTAAAGATGCTGATGTCGATAGATACACCATAGATGGTGAATACAGGCAGGTGCTGTTGGCTGCAAGAGAAGTTGCACCAGAAAAGCTAAAAGAAGAAGCACAAACCTGGGTTAACCAAAAATTGTTTTACACCCATGGAATAGGTATAGCCATGAGTCCAGCCACAGAATTTACCCCCGAAGGCAGGCCTATTTTTTTCGCAAAGGATATCCCGGCTAATGGTGAAATCCCTGTTTCATCTTCAAGGCAAGGTGCTTCCCCCGACATAATGGTCAAGAATCCTAGAATTTATTACGGTGAAAACACAAAAGACTACGTAATAGTTGATACGAACACAAAAGAATTGGATTACCAGACAGGAGAAGGAGAATTAATAGTAAGAAGTTACGAGGGGTCTGGGGGGGTATCGATCGGTTCCTATTTTAGAAAGTTAATTTATGCCTGGCAAATGAGGGATATAAATATTCTGATTAGTAGTCAAATAAATGAGAATAGCAAAATCCAATACAGGCGTTCAATTGAAGAGAGAATCTCTACGCTGGCCCCTTTTCTAAAGTTGGATAAAGATCCATATATAGTGGCGGCAAATGATCAGTTGTACTGGATCCAAGATGCCTATACGACATCGGATAAATTTCCTTACTCGCAGCCTACAGATGAAGACGAGACTAGTTTGGGTCACTACAACTACATAAGGAACAGCATTAAGGTAGTCATGAACGCCTATACGGGGGATGTAGGGTTTTATCTTTGGGACACCACTGATCCTGTTGCTCTTACTTATCAAAACATGTTCCCAACGTTATTTTCAGATCGTGATTCAATGCCGTCCGATTTAATTTCACATGTAAGGTATCCACAAGGACTCTTTGCCATCCAAGCCGAGAAATACATTAAATACCACATGGAAAACCCACAACACTTTTATGGGAATGAAGACTTATGGGCTTTCCCTCAAGAAAAATTTGGACAGCAGGAAGGATTGCAGCCACTTGAGCCATACTACGTAATCATGCGGCTTCCAGGGGAGACAAAAGAAGAATTCGTTCAACTGATCCCATACACTCCTGATGGAAGGCCCAATATGGTTGGTTGGTTGGCCGCAAGGAGTGATGCTCCAGAATATGGCAAATTAATAGCTTTCAATTTTCCTAAGGATCGCCAAGTGGATGGACCCGAACAGGTGGAAGCTAGAATAGATAATGATCAAGACATTTCTGCTTGGTTTACGCTTAGATGTACAGAAGGATCGACATGTATAAGGGGGAACCTGCTAGTTATTCCAATCGGGAATAGTATCCTTTATGCTGAGCCCATATATATACAGGCAGAAGGTGTTAGCTTTCCAGAGCTTAAAAAAGTGATTTTGTCTACAGCGCACAAGGTCGTTATGGGAGATTCACTAAACGATGCCCTGTATCAAATTACTGGTACGAAAGACACCATTGCAGCAATGCAAGAAGATGTTAAAAAGGAAACTACATCTACACCCGTGAATCTAGAGGGTGCCGGGGATAGTAAGTTAAGTGAAATCAGAAATTCTATTGGGAATCTGAAAGCTGAGTTAGATAAGATTGAATCTTTGTTTGAAAACTTGGAAGAGGCAATAAAAGGAGATTGATATGACTAGCACTGCGGAGTGGAAAGAACTCGAAAGCAAATATTACATGTTTCTTGTTAGGCGACAGCCGATGGTACTTGAGAAAGGAGAAGGCGCTAGAGTATGGGATGTCGAAGGGAAAGAGTACTTGGATTTCACCTCTGGTTGGGCCGTCAATAACGCAGGCCACTCAAATCCAGTTATTGCCGAAGCAATAGCTGCGCAGGCAAAAACCTTGGTTCAGACTTCAAATCAGTTTTATACCATCCCTCAGTTAAAATTGGCCGAAATTTTAGTTGAGAATAGTTGCCTAGACAAAATATTTATCTGTAATAGTGGAGCAGAAGCTAACGAAGGTGCAATCAAATTAGCAAAAAAATACGGGAAAAAACACAAAGACGGTGCTTACCACATAATAACCGCTCTCAATTCATTTCATGGTCGTACCATGATGAATGTATCAGCCACGGGTCAGCCGCATTATCAAGAGCTTTTCCAGCCTATTCCTACTGGATTTTCACATGTCCCATACGATGATCTAAATGCGGTCAAAGAGGCTACAACCGACAATACTGTTGCCGTGATGATTGAACCTGTTCAAGGGGAGGGGGGAGTAAACATTCCTTCCATTGAATATTTAAAGGGAGTAAGGGACTGGTGCGATCAAAATGGAATGCTGCTGATTTTTGATGAAGTACAGACTGGTTTGGGTAGGTTGGGTACCTTGTTCGGATACCAAAGTTTCGGAGTTGAACCTGACATCATTACTCTCGCAAAAGGCCTAGGCGGTGGTGTTCCAATAGGAGCATTTTTGGCCAAGGATTCTGCCTGCGCTTTTGACCCAGGTGATCATGGTTCCACTTTTGGAGGAAACCCACTGACTTGTGCTGCAGCGCATGCTTCAACAAAATATATCATTGATAACGAGATACCTGAAAACGCGGCAAAAATGGGCGAATATCTTGGGGAAGGGCTCAGGAAAATACAATCGGATAATGAATTTATAACGGATGTTAGAGGGATGGGTCTGATTTGGGCAGTTGAATTTGATTCTGATATCACTCCAGATGTTATTGCGGCAAGTAACGAGGCTGGTCTTTTAATGAACCCTATGCGGCCAAATGCAATTCGACTTATGCCTGTTTTGACTATAACTAAAGAAGAAATAGACGAAGCCTTGTCCAGATTGGAAACCGGACTGGCGAACGCTTCAAAATAGACGAGGCAGAGGTGAATTGGAAGGATATATACGATAGGGGGTCCTCAGTTTTTGGGGGAGCTGTTTCCGGTGGTCTAGACAGTTGTACTGTCACACACTGGCTGCACCAGAATGGTGTTAATGTTCACTGTTTTACAGTAGATCTAGGTCAACCTGATGAGGAAAACTTACAGGCTGTCGCAGACCGAATGATGGTTTGCGGGGCTTCTGAGGCGACCATAGTGCCTGGGAAAGAAATGCTTGCTCAAGCAGGCTTAAAAGTATTGCAGGCCCAGGCAAGGTATGAAGGTGGCTATTGGAATACTACTGGGATTGCTCGTCCCATCACTGTTAAGGCTATTTTGGAAAAGCTCCAAGACAATGATATAAACGTTCTTTTTCATGGAGCCACAGGCCGTGGGAACGACCAGGTTAGGTTTCAACTGACTAGCAACATGCTACAGCCGGGAATGGACGTGTATGCTCCTTGGAGAGATCAAGAATTCCTGGATAAATTTCCAGGACGACAACAAATGATCGATTACTGTGAGCTGAATAATCTACCGATAAGGTCGGCTCGGGAATCCCGTTACTCTACCGACGCGAATTTTTTAGGTTTGACTCATGAGGCTGGTGACCTCGAAGACGTTTCAATTAGCCCTGATTTTGTGGAACCTGGTATGGGAGTTTGGCCTTGGGATGCACCGGATAAACCCGAATACGTGACCATCGATTGGAACGCAGGGATTCCAATCGCTTTGAACGGATCAGAGTTGGATTTGATAGAAATGTTTCAAGAATCTAATTCCATCGCCGGCAAAAACGGTGTGGGGATAGGAACTCATGTGATAGAAAATAGATTTGTGGGGATTAAATCGAGAGGTATATATGAATCTCCTGGTATGGAATTACTTGGCAAAAGTTGGGAATATCTTTTGCAATTCGTTTTAGATAGAAGAGCTAGGGAATTTTACACAAATTTATCCAATGTAATTAGTACTCAGATATATCAAGGGTACTGGTTGGATTCTGCAACCTCGTCAGCCTTGGCCGCCCTTTCTCCCTTGGCATCCATGGTTACAGGCAGCATTCAAATGAAATTGTACAAAGGCAATATTTTCTTTGATTCTGTTGATGACTCGATAGAAAAAATGCCATTCTCTTTGTATACAGATGATGGCTCTATGGAAGCTATGGGGGGTTACGATCACAAGGATGCGGAGGGTTTCTTGAATGTATTGGGAGTTTCCGCCAAAAACGTAGGTAACAGACAATTAAGAGACTCGATTTAACCGTAGTTAGGAGTTAGCAAATTGGGCGCACAAACTTCTGAAGAGACTCGCAAACAGATCGTTTCCTTAGTTAGAGATTTTGTGAAAAGAGATGTGGAACCAATAGCCAATGCCTATGATAATGAGGACATATATCCTCACGAATTAATTCCCATAATGTGTGAATTGGGGCTGTTTGGCATTAATATTCCGACTGAATATGGTGGGATGGGCCTGGATTTTACGACGTTCGCAATGATATTTGAAGAGCTAAGTAAAGGGTGGATGAGTGTGTCAGGAATAATTGGGACCCATCATATTCTTAGCTACATAATCTCTGTTTATGGCACTGAAGAGCAAAAGCATCGTATTTTGCCTAAAATGGCGAAAGGCGAAATTCGAGGAGGATTGGCTTTAACTGAGTCTGAAGCTGGCAGTGATGCTCAAAACATATCCACCACAGCTGTAAAAGATGGTGAAGAATATGTGATAAACGGACGGAAGATGTTTATTAGTAACGGGGATAACGGGAACGCCTTCGCACTAATGGCCAAAACGGATCCCAAATCAGATCCAAGACACAGAGGAATAAGCTGTTTCATTTTTGAAAAACCTACTGATGGATTTAAAGTGGGTCGACAGCTGGACAAATTGGGCTATAGGGGTTTGGATACCTGCGAGTTGATCTTTGATGATTGCAGGGTACCTTCGGACAACCTAATTGGAGGAGAGGAGGGTCGTGGCTTTGGCCAAGTAATGAATGGATTAGAGACTGGCAGGATAAATGTTGCTGCTAGAGCTGTCGGTGTGGCCCAAGCTGCTTTAGAGGCCTCGGTGACATATTCCAAAAAACGCTTGGCTTTTGGCAAACCAATATCAGAGCATCAAGCGATTCAGTTGAAGTTAGCTGAAATGGCTGCAAAAGTACACGCAGCTAGGTTAATGGTTTATGACGCAGCAAGAAAGAAAGATTCAGGCGAAAGGAATGACCTTGAGGCTGCAATGGCGAAATTGTTTGCGAGCGAGGTTTGTGGTGAGGTTGCTATGGAGGCTATGCGAGTTCATGGTGGGGTGGGTTATACAAAAGATTTGCCGGTAGAAAGATATTATAGGGATGCGCCTCTCATGATCATTGGCGAAGGAACAAATGAGATTATGAAGCTAGTAATTGCCAGACGGTTGCTTGAAAAATATTCAGATTGATTAGTGAACAGGGATTAAAATGACTTCGAAAAAAATTATTGTCGATTCTAGGGACAGTTTTGGAGGTTGGTTCGAGGAATTTTCTTCAGGCCAAATTTTTAAGCATTGGCCAGGTAAAACCATTACAGAAATGGACAATCATTTATTTTCTTTATTGACAATGAATGATAACCCTCTTCACACAGATGAGAATTACATGTCAGAACACCAACACGGTAAAACTCTTGTAAATGGATTGCTGGTGATGAGTTTGGTGGTAGGTATGAGCGTTCGACAAACCTCAGGTAAAGCTATAGCTAACTTACTTTACGAATCTGTTACACATGATGGACCTACATTTCACGGTGATACTATCTATGCCGAAAGTGAGGTTTTGCAAGTGACTGCATCCCAGACTAGACATGACCGAGGTACAGTTTATATTGAGAGTCGAGGAATAAACCAAAAGGGGGAAAAAGTACTTACCTTGAGACGGAAATTTTTGGTAAAAAAAAGATCTTAAGCAACTTAGCAACGGCCTATATATAAGACAACATGACAAAATTCGCTGATTCACTGCAAGAGATTTCCATTTCAAAAAGATCACTCCTCTCCATAGGATTGGACCCAGATCCTGACAAGATGCCAATATCGGATGTCTTTGAGTTTTGTAAGCTAATCATTGATCACACTGAGGTTTTTACTGCGGCATATAAGCCCAATATGGGTTTTTTTGAGGCATTTGGCTTAGAAGGGTTAAAGTCTCTGGAAAAAGTGATTGATCATATCAAATCCAATTATCCCGACGTTCTAATAATTGGGGACGCAAAAAGGGGTGATATAGCACCTACAAGCTCTAAATATGCCTATGCTATGTTTGAGATCTGGGATTTCGATGCAGTTACAGTCAATGCTTTTTCAGGATTTGATTCCATTGAACCATTTCTTAAATATACAGACCGCGGGGTTTTTGTATGGTGTAAATCCTCAAACCCGGATGCTTATCAGCTACAGGATCTTGTTATAAAGGGAACTGCAGATAGGAAGATTTTTCAGGTTATTGCTGAATATTGCGTTTCTTGGAACAATGAAGGCAATTTGGGATTGGTAGTTGGAGCTACGTATCCTGAGGAATTGAAAATTGTAAGGGATATAGTCGGGGAACTGCCTATATTGGTCCCTGGAATCGGCTCGCAGTCAGGAGACCTAGAAGCATCAGTTAGGGCAGGCCTTGGTAGGAAAAATCATGGATTACTGGTAAGTTCTTCAAGAGGAATTATCTATGCCTCGTCTGATTTGAATAACTTCGGACCGGCCGCTGCAAATGCCTCTTCGATTCTTAGGGAAGATATTAATAATATCTTGGAAGATGTAGGTCGGAGTTTTATTTAATAGACAAGGCGTCAGGAAACGATATGGTGACGGATTACTCTCTTGGAGACATCATAACCTTGAAGAAAAAGCACCCGTGCGGAGAGGTGATATGGAGGGTAGACAGGATAGGGGCGGATATAGGAATCGTGTGCCAAGGGTGTAATCGAAAGCTTATCATAGCAAGATCGGATTTGGAAAAAAGAACCCGATCTCATAAAAAGGTGTAAAGAGTATTCGGCCCAGTAATTTGGAAATTTAAAATACTCGTTGACATGGTTGGTGTCCGTATTTAAGATTTGATTCTTCTTTATAAAACAGCGATACCTAGGAGGCCAATCAAGTTGCTGGAACTCGAAATTGAAAGTATTCGTGTGAGACAAGAAACCCAGCAAAGGGCAGTTGTACTAAAAGTCAAAGACTCGGATTTGTACCTCCCAATATTCGTTGGCCAATTTGAAGTTGAAGCTATCAGGTTCAAACTTATGGAGGTGGAAGTTCAGAGGCCAATGACACACGATTTACTTGGATCTGTAATCGGTGATTTGGGTGGGACTATACACAGTATTGTTGTGTCAGAACTTAAGAATGATACTTTTTTCGCAAAGATTGTAATCGATACCAACGGTACGCTAATTGAAATAGATGCAAGACCCAGTGATGCCCTTGCATTGGCTGTTCGCTCTGAGGCTCCGATATATGCAGAAGACGAAGTGCTGGAAAAAGCTGGAGTATCTCTTGATGTGGAAACTGAAAATTCCAGCCTGGAAGAATCCCAAGAAAAACAGGTAAATGAAGAAGAATTAGAGGGCCTCTCGGCCTTTACCGATTTTATCGATTCATTAGATTTAGAAGACATAGGTAACGAGGGTAAGAAACCTGATCAATGAACTTTTGACCCAAAGAAATACATTGTGATAACGTTAACAACCGTTCATGTGAGGCCTTATGAATACCAAAAAGTATTGGGCTATTGCTCGTCTGGTTGGGATCGGATGGTATGTGGGTATTTGCATAGGCTTTGGTGCATGGGCGGGTCTATGGGCTGATAACCGGCTTGGACTTAGCCCAATGCTCACCCTCGCTGGAATCGCTATAGGTCTTGTGGTGGCGCTGGCCGGTATGATAAGAATGCTGATGGCAGTCCTTAGATATGTCTCAGAATCCGATTGATTAGGAGTTTCAAAAGTAGTGTCAAAGATACTGGGTAACCCCAGATCATTAGCTATATTAATAATATGCGCCGCGGGGCTCGCGATAAGCATATTAGGTGGAGCCTTAGGTAATACTTTGGGGTTCGGTTTTTTTTCATCTTCTTTGCCAGCAATCCAACTTCCTGCAGAAAAAGTAGCGGATGGCTTTAGTACACCAATCGGTAAATGGAACCTGATGAACACGATGGTCACTACTTGGTTAGCCATGTTAGTGCTCACACTTATCTCCATAAAAATAAGAAGAAACCTGAAAGATGTGCCGGGTAGGCTTCAAGCTCTATTTGAAGTAATAATAGAATTTTTCCTTACTCTTTGTGAGCAGATAGCTGGTAAAGAGAAAGCTAGAAGGTTTTTCCCGCTAGTTTTCACGATTTTTATTTTTATAGTTGTGGCCAACTGGATGGGTATTTTGCCTGGTTTCGGTACTGTAGGCCGCATTGCGGGACCCGAAGAAATAGCACATCATCATGATGCTTATGATTACCATGATCCAGCCCTAGCGACTACTACCCATGACTCACATGACTCGCATCTAGGCGCGGTTAAATTGCACGTGTTTCGAGATTATAAATCTATACCTGTAGCGGCCTTGTCACCAGGGTCTTTGGAAGAGGAACTAACATTTTCTCAATATGAAGAAAACAACGGAAATGTTGGTGAGGGAAAGAGGGCAGGTCACCTAGTTCCTTTTTTGAGGAGCGCTAACACGGATCTAAATATGTCTTTGGCAATCGCCTTAATTGCAATGGTGATGGTCCATTTTTGGGGATTCAGTATTTTAGGATTCTTTGGTCATGCGGGAAAATTTATAACCTTCAAATCGGGACCGATGGGGTTCTTCGTCGGTATCCTTGAACTGATAAGTGAATTGGGAAGAGTAATCAGTTTCACCTTCAGGTTATTTGGCAATATATTTGCCGGTGAGGTTCTTCTCATGGCTATGGCATTCTTGTTGCCCCTGATCGGAATAATTCCATTCCTAGGTTTGGAATTATTCGTTGGATTAATACAAGCTTTTGTGTTTGCTATGCTTACTCTGGTTTTTGCATCCATGGCAAGCATAAGTCACGATGATGGAGATCATCACTGAAACGTTAATTGAGACCACTTCAGTGAAAACAAAAAAAACGTAATCAAAACTTAAGGAGTTTGAAATGGAAGGAGACATAATGAACGTAGGTGCCGGTCTCGCGATGGGACTTGGAGCCATCGGTCCCGGAATCGGTATAGGTGTGCTTGCCTCGAAAGCCCTGGAAGCTATCGGCCGCAACCCGGAAGCCGGAGCTCAGATACAGCAGAACATGATTCTGGCTATTGCGTTCACGGAAGCTATCGCTATTTATGCTCTAGTTGTCGCTATTTTAATTAAATTTGTTTAAGGGTACGGTCTCATTTAGCACCTTGATAACTATTGGGATACGGGTGCCGACGAGTACTTCATAAATAGGAGTTCAGTATGGGAGATCTTGGAATAAATCTGCCAGGACTGATAACACAGATTATCAGTTTTGTAATATTGTTCGTCATATTGTCAAAGGTTTTGTATAAACCTTTGATGGCTATGTTGGATCAAAGAGCAGAAAAAATCACCGCTGGATTGGAAGCTGCAGAAAAGGCAAAAGAAGAGGCAGCCAAGTCAGAGGAAGCGATTCAAGAGCAACTTCAGGAAGCTAGGTCTGAAGGACAGAAACTAGTTACTCAGGCAAGAGAGATCGCTGACAAATTTAGGGAAGAGGAGATGGCAAAAGTAAGAGAGGAACTAGATGCAGAAAGATCTAGGGCGGAATCCAACATTCAGAGAGAGAGGGATGCCGCAATAGAGGAGCTTCGTAAAGAGTTTGCAGGTTTGGCTATTACAGCTGCAGAAAAGGTTGTGAAAACTTCACTCGATGAGGAAGGACACCGTGCTCTTATCGAAGGCGTTTTGAACGAAGAAAGGTCCAGGAATAACTAGATATGGCTTTGTCAGCAAGAAGATATGCCCAAGCGTTATTTTTGATAGCCGAAGAGAACGGTGATCAAGATCAATGGCTTGCGGATCTAGAGGTACTGGCAAGTTCCTCCAGAAATCCTGACTTCATTGCGTTTATAGACTCGCCGAAAATTGAAAATGTAAAGAAAATAGAAGTCCTTAAGGAAGCCTTTTCCAAATCCATTTCAGATCTGGCATTGAATTTGGTTTCTTTGCTCGCTACCCGAAACTATGTAGCTTCCCTTTCCAGTATTGCAGATGCCTTCCAGGAATTGGTCGATTCAGAGAAAGGGGTGGAACGAGCAGAGATTGTTTCTGCGGTTAAACTTACTGATGGGCAAGAAAAAGGTGTAGTGGATAAATTGACTCAGATGGTAGGGAAAGAACTGTCAGTTACAACATTTGTTGATGAGTCCATACTTGGGGGCTACTTGGCTAGAGTAGGGGATAGATTGCTGGACGGAAGTGTTAAGACTCAATTGGAAGATATGCGCAGAGAGCTCCTTAGGGGAGCCTGAATTCAGGTTAATACGTTCAAAAAATAAAATAAGCGGGTTATTCCCATAAAACGGAGGGTGATATGGCCGTCAGAGGACAGGACATAGCATCGGTAATAAAAAAACAAATAGAAGGATTCGGTACCGATCTCGGTATGGTTGATGTAGGGACGGTGATAGAAGTAGGAGATGGTATTGCCCGAGTACATGGTTTGTCCGGCGTTGCCTACAACGAGTTGGTGGAATTCGAGGGAGGAGTGGCTGGAATGGCTCTGAACTTGGAGGAAGATAGTGTTGGTATCGTGGTTCTAGGTGATCCCTCAGCGATCAGCGAAGGTACCGAGGTTAGGGGAACTGGAAGAGTAATGCAGGTTCCCGTTGGTGAAGGACTGTTAGGTAGGGTGGTTGATGGGATTGGTAACGCAATCGACGGAAAAGGTCCGGTTGATACTAGTGAGACTAGGGAAGTGGAAATTGTCGCCCCCAACGTAGCAATAAGGAAGTCTGTCGACACCCCTGTGCAGACAGGTATCAAGGCTGTGGACGCAATGATACCAATCGGACGTGGGCAAAGGGAGTTGATTATTGGAGACCGTACAACAGGTAAAACAGCCATATGTATAGACGCAATCGTTAACCAGAAGGGTGGAGATATGATCTGCGTATACGTCGCCGTTGGCCAGAAAGTGGGTAAGGTCGCACAGATAGTCGGAATCCTAGAACAACAGGGCGCAATGGAACACACAATTGTTGTAGCTGCCAACGCATCTGATTCAGCTCCGGCTCAATATTTGGCCCCATATACCGGATGTGCCATGGCTGAATATTTCATGGCTCAAGGTAAGGACGTGCTAATAGCCTATGACGACTTGTCCAAACACGCTTGGGCCTATAGACAGATGTCGTTACTACTGCGCCGCCCGCCCGGTCGAGAAGCCTACCCTGGAGATGTTTTTTATCTTCATAGTAGATTGTTAGAAAGAGCTGCAAAGTTGGATGACGCCCATGGTGGCGGATCTATAACAGCTTTACCAGTCATTGAAACTCAGGCTGGAGACGTGTCGGCTTATGTACCCACTAATGTCATATCCATCACAGACGGGCAAATATACTTGGAACCGGAGTTGTTCAACTCTGGCACACGGCCAGCTGTTAACGTTGGGGTTTCAGTGTCCCGTGTAGGGAGCGCAGCTCAAACTAGGGCAATGAGAGCAGTTGCAGGGCAGCTAAGACTTGAGCTGGCACAATACAGGGAACTTGTGACCTTTGCTCAATTTGGAACCGATGATCTGGATGCCTCTACTCGTAGACAATTGGAAAGAGGACAGAGAAGTGTTGAGGTATTGAAGCAAGGTCAAAACGTGCCTCTGCCGGTTGAACAACAAGTTGTTATTTTGTATGCCCTAAACGAAGGGTATTTGGACGACGTGGAAATAACTGATGTGATCGGTTGGGAAGAGGCCCTTCATGCATATATGAGTTCTAGCCATGGAGATCTTTTGAAAGTTATAGCAGATGAAGCTGACCTGAGTGATGATTCTCGAACGTCGCTGAATTCTGCGATAGAAGAATTCAAGAAAAGTGGGTTGGCTAACTAAATGGCTAGTGTTAGACAAATAGCTAGGCGTATCAGAAGCGTCGAAAACACGGCGAAAATCACTAAGGCTATGGCTATGATCGCTGCTTCGAAATTGAGAAGAAGCC
Source organism: Dehalococcoidia bacterium UBA6495 (assembly GCA_002435305.1). Taxonomy (GTDB): domain Bacteria; phylum Chloroflexota; class Dehalococcoidia; order Lucifugimonadales; family UBA826; genus UBA11996. The sequence continues at coordinate 30,361 of DJMH01000055.1, read as the reverse complement.
AAGATGCTGCCACCCAGGGTAGATCGTACGCTGAAAATATGGCTGCGATAGTCTCCAATGTGGTTTCCCAGGTGAATGAAGATGAATCCCACCAACCCTTGTTGGAAAGCCGCCCGATAAAAAACGCCGGGATTGCCATAATTGCACCGGACAGAGGCCTTACCGGCGGGCTGAGCGCTAACATACTGAGATCTGTTAGCGATTTCATCAAATCACAAAGCGCCCCTATTAAAGTTGTAGCAGTAGGGAAAAAAAGTCGTGATTTTGCAAGACGAAATGACCTTGAAATAATTGCTGAATATACTGGGATAGGTGATAGGCCCAACCCCGGTGACACTCTTCCGGTTGCAGGGGTTATAACGGAAGCGTTTTCAAATGAAATGGTGGATTCGTTCCATATAGCCTATGGCCAGTTTGTAAACACAACACTTCAGAGGCCTGTCATTGAACCATTACTTCCGGTGATACCTAGCGCAGTAGTAGGCAATTCTATCGGCTATATATTTGAACCAAATCCCGCTGAAGTTCTTGGAATGTTGCTTCCAAGGTATGTTGAAACTTTGGTACATCATGCGGTACTGGAAGGGAATGCAAGTGAGCAGTCAGCAAGAATGGTAGCGATGAATCAGGCCACTGATAATGCCAGCGAAATGGTTGGAGATTTGACCTTGCTGATGAATAAATTAAGACAAGAGAAAATCACAACAGAGCTCCTCGATATTGTGGGGGGAGTAGCCGCACTTGAAAGCTAAAAAATTTAATGCTGCTTAACTCAGGAGTATAGAATGGCAACGGGAAAGATAGTACAGGTAATTGGAACAGTGGTGGATGTGGAATTTCCACCTGATGGCATGCCGCTGGTGTATAACGCCTTGGAGACTACCATAGGGAATGAAAAACTTATTCTCGAAGTGGAGCAACATATCGGTAACAATTGGGTAAGGTGCTTGGCCTTGGGCCCAACCGAAGGTTTAATTAGAGGTACTGACGCAGTTGATACCGGTGATGCAATTTCCGTACCGGTGGGAGATGCGACTCTTGGCCGGTTATTCAATGCTCTTGGAGATACTCTCGATGGGTTGGAAGAAATCGAAGGATCAGAAAAGTGGCCGATTCATAGGCCAGCTCCCTCATTTGAAGACCAAGCCACTGAAATCGCAGTATTAGAGACTGGAATAAAAGTATTGGACTTGATGACTCCCTTTACCAAAGGAGGGAAAATTGGAGCTTTTGGCGGAGCCGGAGTAGGGAAGACCGTTGTTATTCAGGAGCTCATAAACAACATTGCAACTGAGCATCAAGGGGTGTCTGTGTTCGCTGGCGTCGGCGAACGGTCGAGGGAAGGGAATGATCTTTGGTATGAGATGCAGGAAGCAGGGGTGTTACCTCAGACGGTGTTGGTATTCGGACAAATGAACGAACCACCCGGAATTCGAGCCCGTGTAGCCCAGACTGGATTGACGATGGCAGAATACTTCAAGGAGGAAAGGGGACAAGATGTTCTTCTTTTCGTGGACAACATCTATAGGTATATCCTTGCTGGAATGGAAGTATCGGCACTTTTAGGAAGAATGCCTTCTGCCGTTGGGTACCAGCCTACATTAGGGACGGAGATGGGTGCCCTGCAAGAACGGATTACCTCCTCAAAGAATGGGTCCATTACATCAGTGCAAGCTGTTTACGTTCCAGCCGATGATTATACTGACCCGGGCATCGTCACAACGTTTGGCCATTTGGATGCAGTGATGACTCTAGAAAGAACACTTGCTTCCCAAGGATTATACCCGGCAGTGGACCCTTTGACGTCATTCTCTAACATTTTGGAACCTGCTATTGTAGGGCAGGAACACTATGATGTGGCCACTGGTGTCCGGCAGGTGCTCCAACGATATCAGGAGCTGCAGGATATTATTGCGATACTGGGAATAGAAGAACTGTCTGATGAAGATCGGGCTACAGTCTCCAGAGCTAGAAAGATTCAAAGGTTTCTGACACAGCCTTTTTCCGTTGCAGAAGTTTTCACTGGGCAGGCGGGTAAATATGTTGCTCTAAGGGATACGGTACAGGGTTTCAAAGAAATTCTTGATGGTGTACATGACGAATTGCCTGAACAGGCTTTCTATATGGTAGGAACAATTGAAGAAGCTGTTGAGAAAGGCGCATCAATGGCAGAGGCCTAATAGTTTTTAGAGGCGAAACTGTGAAATTAGAAATTGTAACAACGGAAGAAACTATTTTTTCTGACGACGTTGATATAGTTATAGCACCAGGCACGGAAGGCCAATTAGGGATACTCCCTAGGCATGCTTCTTTGCTTACGGCTCTTAATTCTGGGGATATTGTGGCGCGGAAAGATGGAAAAGAATCAGTTATAACAGTTAATGGGGGTTTTCTAGAGGTTGCCGGGAACCATGTCAGAGTACTAGCCAGTAGTAATCAATAGCTTTCACTCTAATTATTTATTGAGCACCCTTCATATAGAAAGTCATCGATTGCAAAGATAAAACAGGGTCGATATTCCTCATCACTACGTTGGCCGGCGCAAACGGGGCTATCGGCGCATAATTCAAAATCCCACTTATTCCGTTTTCAACCAAAGTGTCTATCACGGATTGGGCTTGATTTGAAGGTACAGCCACTATTCCAATTGATATGTCCTTGGCTTTTACGGTTCTAGCAATTTCTTCCATCGACTGGACCGTAATAGTTCCCAATCTAGAGTTGTATTGGCCGACATCATTATCGAATGCTGCAACTATCTCAAATCCTTCAGGGGAGAAGCCTGGATAGTTTATTATGGCTCTGCCAAGCCTTCCCAAACCTACCAGACATGCCTTCCAGGCTCTATCGATTCCTAATATCTGTCTGAGCTCATCTAGAAGAAATTGAATATTGTATCCGTGCCCCTGCTTGCCAAATCTTCCGAAATAGCTCAAATCTTTTCGTATTTGAGCAGGTGTCATTTGTAGAAGTTCCCCGAGTTGATGGGAGCTTATTACTTCGACTTTAGAATCTAGTAATTGGCTTAGGACCCTCACGTATATGGGTAGTCTCTGAACGACAACTTCAGGTACTTCAATTGGAGTGGGGTTATTATTGTTTTGCATTCTTGGGCATTTTATGGTTGTTAAGAAAAGTAATGCAGGTTGATTGTAGAGCATTTTTGCAAATTAACAAATATTTAACTGGAAGAGATAAATATTCAATGAGAAAGGTTAGAATTAAGGTTGCAGGGTATCTCAATCAAAGATTATACTCCGACTTTTACAAGGCAATTAACGTTTTAATCGCTCCCAAAATGCTGACTATTTTTCCTACTCTCGAATAACTTGACTAAAATTTAACTCGATTGATAAAATTGCAAGGCTTTTTTCTACAAAAAAACTGCTAAATTGTTTCGCTTAGGTGCGATCTCACAGCCCTAGGGTGATATTACGTTTGTTTGGCTAGCTACTTGGAGGTAATCGATGACGGAAGAAAAGGCAACTCTGTACAGAGGTTTGCGCGAAGTTTATATAGATAGGACTACATCGAGTTACATAGATGGCAAGTTGGGTAAACTATACTACCGTGGGTTTTCAATTGATGATTTAGCAGAAAATTGTAGTTTCGAAGAAATCATATATTTGGTGATGATTGGTGAGCTGCCCACTGCAGGAGAGTTGTCTGAATTTGTAGCCGATCTAAAAGCGAACATGGAATTACCGGAACCCATCATCGATATTATTCGGATCACAAAAGATGCTCATCCAATGGACGTATTGAGGACGGCGATTTCTGCTCTGGCCACCTTTGATCCAGAAGTGGATGACAATTCCACAGAAGCCACGCTACGTAAAGGCACCAGGCTAACGGCACAGGCTCCCACAATAGTTGCTTCACACTCTAGGATAAGAGAGGGTAAAGATCCAATCAAACCTGACCCGGATCTTAGTATGGCAGCCAACTTTTTGTACATGATCTTTGGAGAGGTGCCTGATCCGGAAGATGCAAAGCTTATTGATAAAGATTTCGTCCTTCACGCTGAACATGGCTTGAATGCCTCTTCCTTCGGGGCAAGAGTCTCAGCTTCGACGCAGGCGGACCTTCATTGTGCAATTACCACGGGGATATCGGTCCTTAAAGGGCCATCACATGGAGGGGCTGCTGAATCGGTAATGACTATGTCATTGGAGATCGGCAGCGAAGATAACGCCGCAGAGTATGTTAGAAAAACTTTGGATAGCGGTGGTAGAATCATGGGATTTGGGCATCGAGTTTACAAAGCTGTTGACCCACGTTCCTTGCACCTGCAGGATGATCTGAAGGCTTTGGGGGAACGGAAAGGTGAGCCAAAATGGCACTTAATACTACAGAAAGTTCTTGAAGTAATGCAGCCTTATTCCCGAAGGGGAATTTGCCAGAACGTAGACTTCTTTTCTGGTGCGATGTATTACTTATTAGGGATCCCTGAAGATTTGTTTATTTCGATATTCGCAGTTGGTCGTATACCTGGATGGACCGCTCAGGTAGTTGAGCAGTTTGAAAATAATATCCTGCTGAGGCCCAGACTCCAGTATGTTGGGGAACTAGACAGGGAATTCATTCCCATAGAGAAACGTTCATAGTTCCTTCCTTAAACCGACTGTTATACCTCTATAAAGGAGCACGTTTGAGCAAGAAAATATTGGTGGAAGAATGTACCCATTACTGGGTTCTAGATCAACCCAATGGACCGGTGAGTACTGGTCGTTGTAAGCTTTGCGGCCATAAGGAAGAGTTCCGAAATTCGATGCCGGGTTCAGGGTGGGACAGAAGCGGGCAGGCTAAAAAAAATACAACATCGGGATCAAAGTCGTAATATTTCATAAATTTAAAGCGGTAAATCTTTGAGTTATATATTCTGGAGTTGATTAATTGAATTCTCCAGCTCGAAGTTTAATTGGGCAGACTATTGTGGACGATGGCCCAATTTCGTTTGAGACCTTTATGGAGATCGCTCTCTATTCCGAAGTTGGTTATTATCGAAATGAGGACGTTTTTGGGATTGCGGGGGACTACTACACTAGCCCGCATATACACCCGATATTTGCTTCTATTTGTGCTCTGCAGGTTGAAAAAATGTGGAAAGCAATGGACCAGCCTGCCCCATTTTTTATTATGGAACAGGGGGCAGGAGATGCCACTTTAGCAAAAGACGTTTTAGAAGCTATTTCAATTCTAAATCAAGATTTATATTCCTCTCTTACTTACATATGTGTGGACAGACGAAAGATCGAAATTGATGACAACAGCCATATAGAAATTGTCCAATCTAATCAACTTGAACCTTTTCATAGAACCGGAGTGTTCATATCGAATGAGTTGATTGACTCCTTTCCTGTAAAAATGATCGAAATAAGAGATCGAAAAATTTTCGAGATATATGTTGGCATAAACAGTCGGGGTAGTTTCGAAGAAATTTTAGTACCGATCGCGATTGATGACTATATGGATTTTCTGCCTTCCAAAATTGAGCAGCTGAACGGGTATAGAGGCCCCCTGAATACCAAGATGGATGATTGGTATAGCAATATTTCCGATGCCTTAAATTGTGGATTTGTAATAACGATCGATTACGGGTTTGATAGGGAAGTTTTTTTTTCAATGGAAAAATCACACAGACTACTCCAAACCTACTACAAGCATGTAGATGGTTCCAACCCCTTTCAGAGAATTGGGTCTCAAGATATAACAGCTCACGTGGATTTCGACACTCTAAAACAAAGCGGCCATAAATATGGGTTTAAGGAATGTGGATATTTTTCACAGGCAGAATGGCTGAATTCGATGGGTTTAGATAAATTGCTTTGCAAGATGAGGGCAGACGGTCTAGAAAATAGGAATACCATCAACTTGATATCAGCATTGAACGATATCTCGGGATTGGGAGGATTCAAAGTTCTAATACAGGGCAAAAATGTAGAACATTTTGATGTCAGAGATCTAAATTCAGATGTTTTTTGGCCCCCAGGGCTAGAATTTCCTCAGGTCAAAAATGTTCATATGTCAAATGCTAGAAAACCGGAAACTTGGGAGACTAACTTCTTTTAGGCCTTGGAACACATTTTCGAGTGGTGGTTATGAAACCGGTATGTGCAATCATTCGATGAGAGGGTCTCATTGTACGTCCCGAAATATCCCAGGATCTTTCCATTATTTCAATTGTGCTAATTAGGGAAAACTCTGGGTGTTTTTTTATTTTTTCCACCAGATCTGAAACTTGAGATATATTTGGAAGAAATGATAGGAGAGTACCACCGAGTTTCAGGCACTGTGCAGCTGAATCAACGACATTCCAAGGCTCTGGTAGGTCCAAAATTAGACTATCGACGTTATGATGGGGTATTGCCTCAGAGACGTCTCCGATGTGAAAGGACACATTGCTGTAATCAGGGTTGTATTTTTGTAGATTGGATTTGGCCGCTAAAGACATATCTTGCCTTATATCATAACTGTCTACATGCCCATTTTCTCCCACCATCTCAGATAAGGTGATTGTAAGGGAACCAGAACCTGAGCCGGCCTCGACTACTTTGGCGCCAGGGAAAATATTGGAATATGTAGTTATAGATCCCAGATCTTTAGGATATACAATCGTGGCCACTCGTGGCATATTCAGGGTGTATTGAAACCTTGTGGGTTTAAAAGCTAGGAGTAAATGGCCGGTGGTGGTAGGTAGCCAGCTTCCTTCCGGGTTACCTATTATTTCCGAATGTTTTAAGTTTCCAATATGAGACTCAAATTGGTCTGATTCTTGCAAATGGATCATATACTCCCTAGAACGTCTGTCATATAAGACAGCCAGATCCCCGGCTTGAAATATATGCTTATTAAAACTGTCCATAAAAGCTAATGAGATTTTAAAGTGCTTTAATGGTGTTCAGAACATCTATCGGATTTAAGTCGGTAGCTGCGCGATAGATGTTGCTAAATTGAATAACACCTTTCTTATCAACCACTACTATAGCTCTTTGTGGTGTACCCCTGTTTTCATCAAACAGCCCGTAAGAACTTGATACCTTCCCATGAGGGTAAAAATCTGACAAGATTGGGTAGGGTATACCACCCAAAGACCCTGAAAATGCCGTTTGGGCAGGCTTGGAATCGCAGCTAATACCCAGAACTTGGGTATCTACTTCTTCAAATGCAGTATTGTGCATTCTAAAAGAAGAAACCTGGTGGGTTCAACCGCCTGTAAAGGAATATATATGAAAAGAAAGAACTACATTCTTTTCTCCTTGAAATGAACTTAATGTCACCGGCTCCCCAGAATGGGCAGTAAGGGTGAAGTCTGGGGCTTTATCGCCAACGGATAACATAAATTTCTCCTTAGTAACAGCTTTGTTTATTTAGGAATTCCTAGCTATGTTAATAAAATTGGAAAGTGACTCAAGGTGTTCTTGTGGGAATTGGAGCCCCAGATTCATGGTATTTACAGAAACATGAGTGGCACCTAACTTGCCCCATGCAAAAAAATCCTTCTGAATTTCAGTATTAGTCATGTTAAGGGAAATGCGGCCTTCTATTCCTATGTCTTCCATAGATCTGTTATTGGACTCTAAATATTGACTGAGCCGTTCAAAATTGATTTTGTTTGCATCGTTTGGCGAACCTTGAGGAAGCCATCCGTCTCCAATTTTAGCTACTCTACGTAAAACAGGGGTTGCCATTCCTCCAAACCAAATAGGGATTGATTTCCTCGGCGGTAAAGGGTTCAAACCGGCATCTGTGACGATATGGTGATCCCCCTGAAATGTGACTAATTCGTTCGCCCATAATTTTCTTAGTAGGTGTATTTGTTCTTCCGATCGCTTACCACGGTTATGGAAATTTTCTCCAAGCGCTTCATATTCGACTTGATTCCAGCCTGTTCCGATTCCTAGTCGCAATCGACCTCCCGATAGGAGATCAAGTATCGCTGATTGCTTGGCAAAAAGAGCTGTCTGTCTTTGCGGCAGAATAATTACTCCGGTGGCCAATTCTAAGTGCTTTGAAATTCCTGCCACATAACTATAGAAGGTGATCGGTTCATAGAATGAATCAGTATGCTGATAAGCCCCGGACCATCCAGGACGGCTTGATGCGTTTGCGCCCAATATATGGTCGAAAGCCAAGATGTGATCGAACCCCAAGGCTTCTACACTTTGAACGTATTCCTTTATCGCTGCTACGTCTGTACCAGCCTCGGTTTGAGGGAAAACTGCTCCAATACGCATCATAATATTCCTAATTCTGTTGGGTTTCCAAATGGTAGTTTACTATATGTGTAACATATAGTGCCTTTGTAGGATTCGTTAATTTATGAAAGAAAATCATTTGGTGTTGAGAGGTGGAAGGATAATAGATCCGGCTAATAATTTTGATGAGATCGCTGATATTGTCATCAGGCGTGGAAAAATAGATCGCATTTCTGAAACTACCGTCGAGAGTTTAGGTGCAAATATCGTAGACCTTAAGGGGAAATGGATTATACCTGGCCAGATTGACACTCATGCTCATGTCGCTGGTATTTCCAGAACGGTAGATCCTTCTTTGGGATATGGAATGTTGGCAAAAGCGGGTACCACGACTGTTGTGGATATGGGTGGTACAGGAAAAAATTTAATTGACGGTATTAAACGAAATGGAGCTGGACTGAATGTTGCGGGCCAATTTGCTTTGATTCCCGGACTTACCATTCCTTCCGATAATCCTTCAAAAGGAGAAATAGCCAGTACCGTTTCCGATGCCTTGAGACAAGGTTGTATAGGTGTAAAAATGTTAGGCGGCTACCATCCTTTCTCTCAGGAAACCACATCGCAAATTGTTAGAGAATCGAATTCTCAGGGGGCATATGTGGCATTTCATGTTGGCTCCAAGGATTCAGGTAGTCATCTAGGAGGTTTGCGGGAGATACCAGATATTTTAGGTCGAGGAAGGTTGCATATATGTCATGTCAATTCTTATTGCAGGGGGGTTGTGAAAGATTCAGTGGATGAGTGTAAGGAAGCAATTAACCTCCTTGGCTCCCTGAAAGGTCAGATAAATACTGAGGTTTATCATGCTGTGGCAAATGGTACGAATGGGGCCTGTGATAAAAACGGGAATGTAATTGCAAACGTACCTAAAAACTGTTTAGTAGCAAGAGGCTTTGAACCGACAATAGATGGCATGAGGGAAGCGATAATGGATGGATATGCATCTGTCATCAGTGTTAAAGGAGGGGCAATATCGTACATAAAGGGCAAAGAGGCTTTAGGTATATTCAACAAATCGAAAACCATGGTGGGAATGAGTTTCCCTGTTAATTTACCTGGCTCGGCTTTTCAATTGACTACGGAAAAGGATAATGCTGGAGATTTTGTAGTGGATGCGGTCAGCACGGATGGAGGCTCCCATCCTCGGAATGTGGCTATCCAAACCACTATGGCTCTGGTTCGATTTGGCGCTCTTACCCCTATGGAAATGGCTACCAAGTTATCTTGGACACCTTCCAGAATGATGGGCTTGTTGAACAAGGGCCATTTTTCTCAAGGAGCCGATGCAGATATTACGGTGGTAGATCCCCATTCAGGAGAACCAGTAATGTCTTTTGTGGATGGGGAGCCAATAATGATTAATGGTGAAGTGATCGGCAACGGAGGGCGGATTTTGGTAACTGTGGCAGCAGAGCGTACGATGTCTGACAGTGGGGTGAAATACCAAGTTATCGATTTGACCGAAAGTAAGTTGTATCAAAATTACTAGTGAATGGTATTTAACTTCCCGTTATCGTGGTTGGTTTTATGACGACTATTAACCTTGTCTCGTGACTGTTGTGCCCCTGGTAAATTTGGTTCCCCGTATATTTTTTTGCCAGCGTATTTATGTGGTCTATTGCACCTGATTCAGTGATATCAGATACAAGGCCTGAGATATTTACAACCCTGGAATACGGATTTGTAGGATCAAACACTGCAATCGCTACACGTGCATCTCTTTTTATGTTGTCGGTTTTGAGTCTACCGGTGGCTGTATTGACCAGAATGTTTTCCCCGTCAGTGTCTACCCACACTGGGGATATTTGCGGCGAGCCGTTTTCCATCAAAGTAACAAATTGAGCAACATGAGGTTCCAATAATAATTCTACCTGTTTTTTTGATAAAGACGGCATTTTATTCCTTTAGTCTTTGTTGGGTTTTTGGGCCCGTTTTAGCTGACGAAGGCGGGCTTCTCCTGAAAGAATTCTTTTTCGAAGCCTAAGATTTTCAGGGGTAATTTCTATTAACTCATCTTCAGAAATAATGTCCAAAGACTCCTCTAGGGTAAGTGTTTGCGGCTTTATTAATTTGATAGCTATATCAGATGTTGAAGAACGTACGTTTGTTAGTTTCTTCTCTTTGCACACATTAACAACTAAATCTGAAGATCTGGAGTTTAAACCGACTATCATACCCTCATAAACTTTAATACCGCTATCTATGAGGTTTTTCCCGCGTTCTTGAGAATTGATAAGCCCGTAGGCTACTGATTCCCCTGTCTCTGAAGCTACAAGAAATCCTTGATTTGACCTTCTAACTTTTCCTTCTTTTCTTCTGTATTCGGCGAAACGGCTAGACATAATCCCGTCCCCATGGGTCGCATTTTGGAAAAAAGACCTAAACCCGATAAGACCTCTCGTTGGGACCAAAAATGTTAACCTAAGGGTCCCGTTGCCATCGTTGACCACGCCCTCTAACAACCCTAATCTGCGGTTCAAATTCTCAGTCAATATCCCGTAGTAATCTTCATTTGTTTCGACATGTAAATATTCGAAGGGTTCGTGAAGGCGGCCGTCAATTGTTTTAAGTATCGGTTGCGCTTGTGATACTTGAAATTCGTACCCTTCTCTTCGCATGGTTTCAGCGAGGACTGATAAATGTAATTCTCCTCTGCCGCTGACATTAAACTCATCCGTATTTTCAGTCTGTTCTACTCGCAGCCCGACATTTGTACGTAGCTCTTCCCTGAGTCTTTTGAAGAGTTCCCTTGAGGTGTGGTGCATTCCTTCCTTACCCATGAAAGGCGAGGTATTGACACCGAAGGTCATTTTTACTGTGGGTTCCTCAACCTTGATTGGAGGTAGGGGATGAGGGTTGCTGGGATCAGAAATTGTATCTCCAATGTTTACCTCAGATAATCCAGTAAGAGCGACAATTTCACCAGGGCCTGCGGTGTCGATTTTACTTCTTTTAATTCCGTCGTATATAAAGGTGGTTTCAATTATGTGATTAGAAACTTCACCATCAGGTGAAATCAAAGCGGCAGGTGATTTGTTGGATACACTTCCCCGGGATATTTTCCCTATCGCTATTTGGCCCGTGTAGTCATCATGGTCCAATGCAGTAACCAATATTTGCAATGGGTCATCCGGATTTCCTGTTGGTGGTGGTACTTCATTAACTATCACATCTATTAAAGGGCTGATATCGGTAGGGATATCCTCCATATTTTCAATAGCGTATCCATCCCTGGCAGAAGCAAAAAGAACAGGATATTCCAGCTGTGATTCCTTTGTTGCCAATTCCAAAAACAAGTCGTCAACCGCTGCATGCACTTCCTGTGGCCTACGTTCAGGTCGATCTATTTTGTTGATAACCACTATAGGGGTTAGTCCATAGGTCAATGCTTGCTGAAGAACGTATTTGGTCTGTGGCATCGGTCCGTCGACAGAATCCACGAGGAGAATACATCCGTCAGCCATATTCATTACTCTTTCTACTTCTCCGCTGAAATCAGCGTGGCCAGGGGTGTCTATGATATTTATTTTCGTGCCTTGATACATGATTGAAGTATTCTTGGCTACTATGGTGATGCCCTTTTCTTTTTCAAGTGGATTGCTGTCCATTATTAATTCACCGGGGTCTTCACGCTCAGTGAAAATGTTGTTTTGCTTCAGGAAAGCATCTACAAGTGTAGTTTTACCATGATCAACATGAGCAATTATCGTGATATTTCTAATTTTTTCGGATGGGAGCATCACCGACATAGGTCCTTTACAAAACTGTTTGCATATCAATGATCTCATATCAATGACTAAAAGCAGAGGGAATATCAACCTGGTTAGGAGTTAATCTATCTGAGCCGGAGTAAAGGGGTTTTTGCCGATATTTATATGACCAATTAAAAGAAGGAGGAGATAAATTATTGGAGCCAACGGTCGGGATTGAACCGACGACCTGCTCTTTACGAAAGAGCTGCTCTACCACTGAGCTACGTTGGCATGTCATTGAAGTGAATATAATTTTATTATATGTTCTGAACTTAATTAATAGAAATAACGAGGAGACACCTTGGTTCATCCTTTGATTATCGCCCATCGAGGATTTTCAGCAGAAAGACCTGAAAATACCATTAGCAGCTTTGATCATGCCATCGAGAATGGGTTTGATTTGTTAGAACTTGACGTACATCTCTCGGCGGATGGGGTCTTAGTAGTTATGCATGATGAAAAAGTAGATAGGACGACAGATGGGACAGGGTTTTTGAAATCCATGTCTTTTGAGCAGATCAGCCGCCTTGATGCCGGCTCTTGGTTTAGAAGCACAGATGAGATTTCTTACACTGGTGAAATTGTCCCAAGTCTGGAGAAATTTCTATCACTATATGCAAGCAAGGCACATGTTTTCATTGAGATAAAATCTTTAGAAGAACAATTGGTTATTAAACTCAAAGATTTGTTGGGTATTTACGATTTAATTCCTGAGGTTTTAAGTGAACAAATTGATATTCCAGGTGTTTCAATAATTTCGTTTAGTCGTACCCAGATTAGTTTGTCAGCGCAGTACATGCCAAACGTGGGCCATGGTTTATTGGTAATTCAACCCACCAAAGAAGACATAGATTTTTGTGTTGATAATCAGATAAAGGGATTGTTTCCTAACATAAATTTTTTGTCATCAGAATTGACGGAGTTGGCCAAATCTAATTCTTTGCATATAGGCGTGTGGGGGGCTGCTTCAGTGGAAGATTTGGCCCTTATTTCTGATTACGAAGTGCTAGGGGTTACTGTGGACTGGCCTTTAGACGCAAAGAAATATTTTCAAGGCAAAATTTAAACTGACGAACTAGTGCGCTGCTTTTGATCTTCTTCCTGTGCCACTATCACACCCTTCTCCACATCTACCCACCTCAGAATACCCGTCCCCGCAATTATTATGGATAAAATTGAGGCGACTGCCATTCTCGTGTCAAACATTGCGGTGACTACTACGTATAGCATCGGCCCAAAGACTGAAGATGCCCGGCTCATAAATCCGAAAAACGAGAAAAATTCACCACTACGAGTTTCAGGGGTAATTTGAGCAAACAAACTTCTTGCAAGAGCCTGGCTTCCACCCATCACAAGCCCGACTGAAATGCCAAGTATGATCCATTGAAGTTCTGCTGTTAATCCCAATGGAATCCAAAGAGAATTTCGTATTAAATCGGGCCACCAGTCTAAGGCACCCTTCCCCAGTTTGGATCTGTGGTACAGTCCAACGATAGTAGTTTCATTTAGGCTACCACCCGAAATAGAGATGCTGTATTGAGAATTATCAGAAGTAAGAATCTTTTCCCCCAATTTTTTTGCCGCTGTGGAAGAAAGTGACTGTCCCAGTTCTAACTCTCCAATTTCAATCCCCCAAGCTGTATCCATTTTGCTGTTAGACAATTCTGGCATTTGTTCGAGCAAATATTCGGATTTTGCCTCGTTATATGTGAGTTGATAATCGAAATCGGAATGTTTGTTTGGCTCAAGCGGAATAATCGCCACTCCAAATAAAACTATGACTATCCAGCCAGCCAAGGCTATATATAGGGATTTTTTTGTATTCCATATTGATGCAAGCTTACTAAAAGCCATTGCAGAGGGAGCGGCAACAAACTGAATTATTAATAGAGACAATATGATGAACATTTGGTCAATCTTTAATGCGTCGGTTGCGAAAGCAGTAGCAATTCCCATCACCGTTTGAATGCCATCGTTGAAAAGCAGATATGCTGCCAGATAAATGAGTATGACTCTGAATCGTATTAGTTCTTTGAAAGTTTTTCTTAACTCCGAAAGAGCAACTTTTGGGGCTCCAGATATGGTCAGGCCCTCAATTTTATTAAATATTTCAGGTTCAGGTATTGTTTTCAAAGCCCAAAGAGACCATGCAAACCACCATAGTCCCACTGAGGCAATACATAGCCTTAGAATCAAATCAGTGTGATCGCTTTGCGATGTCAATACTAGAACAATGACATGAAGTAATAGGAGCAATCCACCACCAACATAGCCATAGGCATACCCTCGACTGCTAACGTCATCTAATAAGTGTCTCGGAGCTATATGGGGTAGGAATGAATTGTAAATTACCAATCCGCCGGCGAAACCAATATTACCCAAAATGAAAGTACCCAAAAGCCATGCCCAAGGATGTGATGTGTATGCCGAAAAAAATCCAAGTACTGCAAAAAGGCAGCCTGCTATGGTGTAGGCCCATAGCAGCGTCTTTTTGATTGGTATCCTGTCAGCAATTACTCCTAATAAGGGACTCGAAAGGGCCACCACTAGGGTAGAAATGGCTAACCCCATGCTCCATGAGGAGCTTCCGGTGAAATTTATTCCCCATAGAGTAGCCTCTTCACCTAGAGAATCTTTAAACAATAGCACGTAATATACTGGGAAAAAGGCAGCCAAACCACTTGTGGCGTAGCCTGAATTCGCCCAGTCATACATACACCAGGCTCTAATTATTTTTCGATCAGGTAGAGGGAGTTTATTCAATTCTGAATTCTTCGACAAAATTATAAATTAGGGTGGAAAATAATTTGGTACAGCGACATACTATATTTACTGAATTTTTATATCTACCCTGCCCCGTAATATCAGGAAGCAACTAAGGATTCCAAATGCTAGATTACTACAATGTAACTGAACTTCTTTCAACTGAAGATAGACAGATTCAAAATGCTGCTAGAGACTACCTGGATAGTGAAGTATTGCCTGGAATTAAAGGTTGGTGGGAATCTGGTGAATTTCCTAAGCATCTAGTCCCTGACTTTGGCGAAATGGGATTTTTGGGATCTAATTTACCATCGGAATATGGCTGTCCTGGGGTAAACAATCAATCCTACGGTCTAATAATGTATGAACTAGAGCGTATAGATTCAGGGTTGCGGAGTTTTGCCAGTGTGCAGAGTGCCTTAGTAATGTACCCGATATACAGATATGGTTCGGAGGAACAAAAGAAAAAATATCTGCCTGAAATGGCTAAGGGCAATCTTATTGGATGCTTCGGACTTACGGAACACGACGGTGGTTCCGATCCAGGAGCCATGAAGACAAACGCCAGGAAGGACGGGGAGTCCTACATACTAAACGGTACAAAAATGTGGATAACCAATGGCAATATTGCTGATGTAGCTCTAGTTTGGGCGAAGGACGAATCAGATACTGTAAGGGGTTTTTTAGTGCCTACTGATGTCCCGGGTTTTACGGCGAATAAGATTGAACATAAGATGAGTATGAGAGCATCAGTGACGAGTGAATTGGTACTCGAAGATGCCAGAGTACCAGCTAGTGCCATATTGCCCGAATCGAATGGTTTGTCTGCTCCTTTATCTTGTTTGACTCAGGCCCGTTACGGAATAGCTTGGGGAGCCCTCGGTGCTCTCGAAAGCGTTTATGAAGACGCCCTCAAATTTGCAAAGACAAGAAGTACCTTTGGTAAGCCAATAGCATCACGACAACTTGTTCAAGACAAATTGGTCGATATGGTCACAGATCATACCAAAGGTTTATTGTTAGCATGGAGGTTGGGTGAAATGAAAGATGCTGGAACTATGGACTACAATCACGTGTCCGTGGCGAAAAGAGAAAATGTTCGTGCAGCTCTTAAAGCCGCTAGGAGCGCCAGGGAGGTGCTTGGCGGCAGCGGGATCACATTGGATTATGGGGTCATTAGGCACATGCTAAATTTAGAGACTGTCGATACTTACGAGGGTACCAGAGATGTACATACCTTGATAATTGGACGTCACATAACAGGAGAAAATGCCCTAGTTTAATTAAGCTTCCCGTGTAAGTAAGAGGAGAGACAAAATCACTTTGTTTCTCTTCTATGCTTAATACGAAAACCAACAGAGTAAGCTATGTTAAGACTAATACCTGATGCAAGACCAGTGGATAACTTTTCAGTAGCAACGCCAGTAATAATGTCATCGGTAGCACGAGCCATTGTCCCAAAGATAATATTTCTAAGAATCCCAGTCTGTGTTTTGTCGTTAATCATCATTTGGATTTTACTGATTTTATGAAGTGTGTGTGGATAGGCTATGTTTAAAACAGGGAAACCCCTACAACTCCTAAAACCGTCAGAAAAGTGCCGGTTGCCCTTGTGGCTAAAACAGTTCCTTTTAGAGGTTCATTAAGTAGCTTTAGGAACGGAAGGCTTAGAATTAAACTTATCCCAATTACGAAAATGGGTCTGCTGGCCATGACCGTGGACACCATATAAATTTTGCCTGCATAAATTGCAAGGAAGAAAAACAGTAAAGCGAAAAAGACCAAGAATCCTTCTGTAAATCCTATTAAAAGCAACGACTTGGGTTTGTAGACCATGGCTCTAACACCTTGGAATACTCCCGGAAGAAGTATTAAGGAAAAACATGTAATTCCACCGGAAACTCCGCGGATCATGAATTGAGTCCACATATCCAAATCTTCTGAAATGATTTTGGCTAAGAACTGACTTAACCCAAAACAAATACTTGCGAAGAATAGGAGCATCAGAGCTACAACGCTGCTTTTATTTATGAGGCTTCTGCCTGTTGATGGTGAAAGAGATGCCAACGCTGCACCGAATACTGTAACAAGTATGCAGGCCAAGGAATATCTTGTGACGTCTTCGCCAAGTATAAAGAAAGCTAGAATTGCCACAAAAACCGGATAGGTAGATACAACCGGTATAACGCGTGAAACGTCTTGCGATTCCATAATTTGGAACATGACAACTAAATAAATGCCGGAAAAAATGCCGGAAAAAATCGAAATCAATAGAGAATTCAAAGTCAAATCAGAAAAGGCTGACACAGGAATAATTACGATTCCTAGTATGATCTGGGATACTCCGACTCCGACTATAAATACATTCGCATTATTTACATGCTTGGAAATTATAAGTTTATCCAATACCGAAACAAGCGCAAAAGTAAAGGCGCTTGCTATGGAGTACCACATCCATTCCATTGGTTTATCTAGCACCTAAGAATTTGCATGAGAAGGCTAGAGGTCTGCTACTCAAGTTCAAATGTTTTAATCCAAATGCCAGGGGAGTCAGCTTCATGTTGCATTTCCTCGCGCATTCTTTCGTTGGTGGGGTGGGCAGTTTGCTGCTTTTGCCACTCCTCAGTTTGAGATGCCATAGCAGATTCTAATTCATAGAAGGTCATGTATTTAGGCGAACCTTCCATGGTCTGATAACGCCGACCTCTGATGACTCCAGTAACAGTTTCATAGTTAGGGACATAAATCTGGTTATACCAGTCATTCCATTCGTTCTCTATGTTAGTTGGAATATTCATTCTACCAACCTGTAGGGCAGGAGCCATGGGGCTATTGGTTATTTCATCAGTTAGGGTTGTCGGAAATATCAATTCGTATACATTCCGCATGTATATCGTTCCTATCACATCGGGGGACATTCGTTTTGACCAATTTGTCGGATTATTTTTCAAGTTCACATATTCAGAAGATTGCATAACTGAAGAATTCTCCAATTCGTATACAGCCAAATGTTTTGGACCACTTTTAACTGCCTCATACCTGGCCGCACTTAGAACCCCTGGGACCGATAGCCTTTCTGCTATATGCTCCTGGTTATACCAATCGTTGAATTCTTCCTCGTGTTCTGGGGGTACTTCGCTCCAAACAGCGAGCATACCAGTACCTTTCAGCTTAACCATGTTTACCTCAATTCATAACTGTTTGATTCGGGCAATATAACATTATGTGATCCATTTAAAAAAACCTGTGATTTTGATGCATTCTTTTGATTTATGAAAACAGTTTCTTGAAATGTTGATATCAGCTGCCTGTCAAGCTTTTGACTAGGTGCAAAGTATACCTGGCTTTAGTAGCATTCAAAATCATGATTCCTTGATTTGTTAATCATTCGTGAAATTTGTTTTACCTGATAGAAATGTCTCCATATGGGATTCTACGATTTCCCTGTCAGTGTTCCAGGCTGCAGCATGTTGAGCTCCTCTGAGACGGAGATAGGTAACTATGTCAGGCCTGCTTCTTGCTAATTGATCGCTGATAAATACGGGCACTGTCTGGTCAGATTCGCTATGAATCAACAGAATAGGAGTCGTTAGCTCATCACTTCTCACCAAATAATTAAGGTCCTTCCAATTAAAATTAACCATTCGTGAGACTAATTTTTTAATAGGATATTCAGCCCCTCGTGGTAGCAGTGGTATACCTGAAGCCTTCATTTCAATAATTTTGTTGAGATCCAAGGCAGGAGATTCCAATATCACTCCGGTTATTACTGATTTTGTTGACGATTCCAACAAGTATTTGATTACTATCGCCCCTCCCATACTATGCCCGATCAAGAATATTTTCTGAGCACCGTTGTTTTGGCAGAATTTAACGGCGCTTTCCAAATCTCGCCATTCAGTCAAACCAAACATATGGTAGCCACCTTTATCGGTCGGGGCATTTTGATCATTTCTGTAGTCAGATAAAAGAACATTCAGACCAAATTTTCGAAAAGTTGGTACAAAGCGCATAGATTCTGTTCTATAAGATCTATGGCCGTGGACCCCGATGACCCAATTCTCACTATTTTCGGGAATGTGCCACCCAGTAAGTGTTCCAAGCTCTGATTCGAAAGATACATCAGTATACTCAAGGCCAAGATCAGCCTTGGGGTTATTTTCATATACAAACAGACTACTTCTTATCCTGGATCCTTTTTCTAAGTAGCCATTTATAGAAATTATTTGCCTTGTTATGACGCCATCTTTTGTGGAGGGCGATCCTCCTAAAACTAATGAAGCATCGCGACTGGTAAATCCTATATTGGGTAACAACCCATCAATGATATCTCTACCGTGGGGACGAAATGATAT
Source organism: Dehalococcoidia bacterium UBA6495 (assembly GCA_002435305.1). Lineage (GTDB taxonomy): Bacteria > Chloroflexota > Dehalococcoidia > Lucifugimonadales > UBA826 > UBA11996. The sequence goes on along the minus strand of DJMH01000055.1, from coordinate 11,233 downwards.
GGAGTTTTCATCGATGGATATTACGGAGGAAAAGTACTCAATATTGTGCCAAAATATTTTGAAACCCTGGCGTCTAGTTTCAATAGCATAGTAAACGACAACAAAGACAAAGGTTCCTATAATTCCGGCGAAGACTGATAAAAATATTATAGCTATCATGTTGTCAAATATTCTTTCGAATAATTGTTTGGGTCATGGTAAATATTATTATCTGATGAGAATGCATTGTAGTCCATCCAATTATCGTGCTAATCTTCGCTACTTAAAACTACGGATTATGGACCAAAATGGGTTATGGACCAAAAATGCGCATGCAAGGTGGAAAAACCAGCATTATTACCGATTTAAAAGGATCTATCGATGTTGCTTGTATCGGCATGTTAACTCCCGCCGAGGTGTATGTGGTTGACCAAATGCCAGATTGGAACACTGGAAGATCGTGGAAAACGAGAGCCGATTTTATATCTGACGACGCTGCTATAGTCGCGTGCTGTATTAAAAAATGGGGTTTGATTAGCGGTTTGGTATGCAATAAATTGGGAAATGATATTTCTGGGCAGAATGTTATTGACGAATTGGAGTCCCTTGGCGTTATCGGGCAATTCCTCAAGGACGAAAATCTTACCACCCCATACGAAATCGTTATTTCAGATTCTATCGGTGGTCGGACATACATTTGGGACAGGAGGGAAGATCTGCTGTCTACTATGGAGGTTGCAGACACCTCTATCATTGAGGCGGCCAAATGTGTCTATGCCGACTGGTATGACTATCCCCATAACTTACCAGCGATTAAAGAAGCGTTACATCAAAACATTCCACTACTTATCAATATAGAAGACCAGTATGAAAACTTTGAATCCATCAAAGAATTGGTCCGATTGGCGACTTGGGTTCAATGCACCCCAAACCAAACTAATAATAGACATCGACGGGATGAGACTTGTCGCCAATTACTAAAAGAGGGGGTAGAAGGGGTTATTTTTAGCGGCTCAGAAGAAGGATGTATGTGGGTGACCAATTCAGAATCTTTTGCGGTGAAAGCCCCTCCCATTGATTTAGTAGATGCTAATGGAGCAGGGGCCGTGTTATCTTCGGGATTTTTATATGGATACAGTAAGGGGTGGGATTCTGAGACCTCTTGCAGGTTTGCTGTGTCAGCCGCCTCACTGCAGTGCCAAGAAATCTCTCCCTCCGCCTTACCTGTGGAACGTATTATTGAGGTTTCGCAAGGGCTTGAAACAGTTAGATCCTGACCCTGGGTTTATCAAAATGCTAAGTTTGGCTCAATGTAGTCTGGGGAATTCCTGTCCGGTAAATTTTTCTCAAAGATAGTATGAACCAACTTATGAAAACACAAGCTATAAATAGAATCCCGCCTATGGTTAACATAGTGTCCGCCGGAAGAAGAACTCTTGATCCAACAATTAAATCGAGTCGTAGGAAAGATAGATCGGACATAGCGCCGTTGGCTAAATTCATTGAAGCCATTATCCCACCTATGTGGACTGAATAGACTGCTCCCACCCGCCCTCTAACTGAGTCGTCAGTTGCCAATTGAATCATGGTATGGGTAAGGGTCATATACCCCGCTTGTGATGCTCCCATTAGAGCCGCGCTTCCAATGGCAAAGTATATATTTGGGGAAAATGCTAAAAGAATTGGTGCAAGCCCACTTATTACCCCTAGGTTAAGAAATAATTTACCCTTCGTTGTCTCATTAGTCACTCCCGACAGCCATATCAAACTTATTAATGCTCCTCCTCCTATGGACATCATCATGAGACTAAAATCTCCTCCACTCGTTGCATTAAATCTCTCGACCGATAATACGGGTAACACAGCCTCGAATGACATCGTAAAACCGCAATGAAAAAATGCCATCATGACGATTAATTTCAATAGAGGATGTTTGTAAACATAAGGTACGCCTTGCGTGAAATTTGAAAAGAATCCTTTTTTACTATCCATTGAACCGGTGCTGCTAGTTTTTATCCTCAAAGCCTGAATAAGGCTGATAAGGTAAAAGAATGAACAGGTTAAGAAGGCCCATTCTATTCGTGTGCTCGCCAAAAGCGGGAGTATTGTCAATGGTCCTAAAAGCCTTGAGCCGTGCATAGTAGCTTGGTTCAAGGCAATGGCATTAAGTAATTTTTCTTTTGGCACTAGGTTAGGGACTAGTGCTTGCCCTACTGGCATTTGTGCTGATCTGGCCGAGCCATTCACAAAAGCAAGGATCATAAGGTGCCACATTTCCATCTGGTTGAAGGCCATTAGTCCTGCAAGGATCAATGTATGAGTGAGGTTGAGGGCATAGATGGAAGCCATTACTTTCGGTCTGTCATATTTGTCGGCTAGATACCCAGTGAATGGTGGAATCACAACCCTAGGTATCATTGCAAGAAAAGTTACAAGTCCCACAAAGAGGGATGATCCCGACATTTCCCATACAATCCAGCCACGGGCGACTATAAGGGCCCAGGCGGCAGCGCTTGCACTCATGTTGCCAGTCCATAACACCCTATAATCTCTGTATTGGAGGGCGGCTAAGAACCGGCTTTCCAAAATCTTCTTTATCAAAATTCCACGGTAGTGAAATGAATATATTTCATAAGGGATTATTATAGGGCCTAATTATGTAAATAAGCACTAGTGAATCTACAAACCGTTGAATGAAATAAACTGCTCAAAACCATCAAAATACGGCCATTGTCGAGAAGATTTTTAGGCACATTGCTGGACACCCCTTCAAATATTTCATATCCTGTACGACCTTCGGTGGCAGGTGTTGTCAGCGATTTAGTGAATGATAGGGGAGAGAAAGAGTATGGCTAAGTACAAGGTAGTAACACAAAAACCAGCTGGCGTTACTTTTGATTTGGCAGACAGTCAATATTTGCTGGAAAAGGAATCACTTGACTCGATCGATGCAGAAATAATAGAAGTCGATGCGGCAACAGAGGACGAGTTTATAGCTTCTGCCAAAGACGCAGACGCCGTAATCGCTAGAGGCCGACCTATAACCAAGAAAATCATAGATGCTTTGGAGAATTGCAAAATTATCTCGCTCGGCAGTGTCGGTGCAGATAGTGTTGATGTAAATGCAGCAACGGCGAAGGGTATACCAGTCACAAATGTTCCAGACACCTTTATTGAGGAAGTGGCTGATCACACGATGATGCTTCTTCTTGCTTCATATAGAAGACTTAACATTATGGATCAAATGGTACGAGAAAACAGATGGTCAGAAGGCCGGCCTCTTCTTTCAGAATTTCCACGATTGTGGGGACAAACCCTAGGTTTTATAGCTTTCGGACATGTAGCTAAAGCAGTATCGATTAGAGCTAAAGCTTTTGGGTTAAGATTAATTGCCTTTGATCCCTATATTGAAGAACTATCTATGACGGAATACGGCGTCCAACCCATCAGCACTCTCGAAGAGATGTTGAGTATGTCAGATATAGTTTCAATGCATGCACCTTCAACGTCAGACGCATTCCATTTAATGAGTGAACGGCAATTCAAATCCATGAAACCCACAGGCCTATTCATAAATAATGGCCGAGGTCCAACGGTAGATGAGGAGGCCTTGATAAAGGCACTAGAACAAAAATGGATAGCTGGAGCTGGACTTGATGTATTTGAACAAGAACCTCCAGATCCCGAAAACCCTCTATTGCATATGGAAAATGTGATATCAACCCCGCACGTTGCCTCTGCATCTCAAAGGATGGCTCCTGAGACGAGGAGACGGGTAGGCAGGGAACTTTCCCTAGTTCTTACAGGACGATGGCCAAGAAGTTGTGTGAATCCAGCGGTATTAGCTGATTCAGGGCTTAAGCGCTGGCAGCCTTATTCTATGGGCAGAGGCCCAGGTTCCGGCTAATCCGCATTGCCGAAATAAAGATTTAGAAAAGGGTGGCTTTGTCACCCTTTTTTATTGTCTTTGTGAATGGGTACAGTAGCTGTGATTGTGAGGAGTATTGCCATCAAGGCAACTATCGAAAGGGTGTAGAAAGCGTAGTTGTAACTTCCTGTGATATCAAAAATTAAACCGGAAAATAAGGCTCCTACCGCCTGGCTGAAGGACACGAATGGTTCTGTGAAACCTCTAATGGCACCCAAGGAACTCCGGCCGAAATAATCCGCCATAGCCACGGATGGTACAACTAACATGCCTCCAAGAGCAGTTCCAAACAATGAGGCATATATCCATGCCTCGATTAGACTATCGACGGTACTGAACAAAATGGCGCATATACTCATTACTGCAGCTACCATTGCGTAGCAGTAACGTGCCTTTATTTTTTCGATAGTCCAACCCCAACCCAAACCACCAAGGCCAGTGAATATCGCGTTTAGGCTCACAGCTGCTGCTGCCTGGTTAGAAGTCAGCCCGGCATCTTGAAAAAAAGCTGCCATATGAGTGTTTGTTCCTGAATGAATTACGAAAAGAAGACCTCCAGCCAATGCCAACTGCCATAAAGCGGGAGTTCTTAAAGCTTCCTTTAAAGTCCAGTTTATTTCCTCAATTACGGCCGTTGTGTTTGCTTCCGTACTGGCAATCGAGGATTCTTTATCCCCATCAGGCAACAAGCCGACTGACTCAGGAGTTTCAGCGAGTAAGAGAAAAACAGGAAGCAGCGCAATAACCCAAACTCCCACACCTAGTAGATGCCAAGCAACTTGCCACCCATAGATGCCTATCAATATGGATGCCATGAGTGGAAAACCTGTCATTCCTATTGAATGACAAAAGGTAAGTATTCCGTTTGCTCTTCCCCGTTTTTGAATGAACCACCTAGAAACTACCACTGACGACCCGATCTGAACAGGACTACTGAATATAATTCTGCCAATGCCGTAGGTAATATAGAAGGCTATCGGGATAGTGGCCCATCCAGTTAGGAAGGTACTAACACCTAGTATCATTATGCTTGAGGTAAGTACAGCCCTCGCGCCATACTTATCAATCAACCAACCCGTGACTGGCGATATGAAAGTGGATGCCAACCCACCTACGCTGACAGCTCCTGCCAATACAGTACGACTCCACCCTAATTCTTCCGCCATTGGATACATAAAAACGGCTAGAGTTAGAGTTGCTGCGGCATTCCTGACAATTTGAGTGGACCCAGATGTACCTAAAATAAACCAACCATAGAAGAATGGCGTGCGGGTTGAAAGAAATTTTGCTAGGTTCAATGAAGATCCTCATGGATTCAAAATGTGATGTTCCGGTGGGATGCTACCACGTAGGGGATAGTGCTTCAAACATTCTAAATGTTGTATTGTTAATACCGCATCCACAATGCTAAGATTTTTCTTTATTCGACCAACATGAATGAAGTTAAACCTTTAGTAAGTAAAATGTGGCTTCACTCTAGAAAACAGTATAAGGAGTCTTAATAGTTTTGCCTGAGATAAAAGTTGCAATAATCGGAGTAGGTAACTGTGCTTCTTCCTTGATTCAAGGAGTTGCCAAGTATGCTGATGTCGGCCCTAACGACAATGTTCCAGGTCTGATGCATCCCGTTTTGGGAGAATACGGCATTGGAGATATAAAAGTCGTCGCTGCGTTTGATGTCGATGCAAGTAAAGTGGGTAAAGATCTGTCGGAGGCGATCTTTTCAGGGCCAAATAACACTGTTAAATTTCAAGATGTCGAGGAAACTGGGGTAGTGGTCCAAAGAGGAATGACCCATGACGGGATAGGTCGTTACACCTCAGAAATCATAACTAAAGCAGATGGCGGCACCGACGACGTCGCCGCGATTTTGAAAGAACGAGAGGTAGATGTGGTAATTAATTATCTACCGGTAGGTTCTGAGGAGGCCACAAAGTGGTATGTTGAACAAGTGTTACAGGCTGGATGCGGTTTTATAAATTGCATACCTGTTTTCATCGCCAGTGGAGAGAATGATTATTGGCAAAATAGATTTCGAGAGGCCGGTGCACCAATAATTGGGGATGATATCAAATCTCAGGTAGGTGCCACTATCACTCACAGAGTGTTAACTAGATTATTTATGGACCGAGGTGTCGAGCTCCAAAGGACATACCAATTAAATTTTGGTGGCAATACAGACTTTATGAATATGCTTGATAGAGACAGACTGGTTTCTAAAAAAATATCAAAAACCCAATCTGTTACATCACAAGTTGACGAATTCATACCTGACCGTGATGTCCATGTGGGCCCTAGTGACTATGTGCCGTGGCTCACAGACCGGAAGTGGTGTTATATCAGGATGGAAGGTAAAACTTTTGGAGATGTGCCTTTAAATATGGAGTTAAAGCTTGAAGTTTGGGATAGCCCTAACTCAGCAGGGGTCGTAATAGATGCAGTCCGTTGTGCCAAAATTGCAAAAGATAGAGGCATAAGCGGCCCTGTAACTGCACCTTCGTCATATTTTATGAAGTCTCCGCTCATTCAGTACACGGACGATGAGGCTAGGCAGCTTGTTGAGGATTTCATCGCTGGAGAAGAATCCGCTCAAGGTTAGTTTCCAACACCCGTGGGTTGTCTATAGACGAGGTTATATGAACCAACCTCTTAAGGTTGCGCTGGTTTCCCCGTATGATTTTGCCTCACCTGGCGGGGTCACTGCGCATATACAAAATTTGAGTGTTAATTTAGAACAAAGGGGTGTATTCACCCGGGTTTTTGCTCCTGTTTCAGCAACTTCTCACAACTCAATTCCCAACTTAATCCCTATGGGTACTCCAGTTCCCGTACCAATTGGTGGGTCCGTGGCAAGGATATCCCTATCAGTTTGGCTGGCAGACCGGCTCAGAAAATCAATTGAGACTGAAAATTTCGATATTGTCCATGTCCATGAACCGTTCGCCGGGGCTCTGACTCTCGGGGTATTGTCAAAGCGGTTACGAAACAATCCAGTCGTAGTGGCTACTTTTCATTCGTTTGAAGGATCAAGTCTTTACCAAATGGTGCCTAATAGGTTATTGCAAAAATATTTTCGAAGATTAGACGGGAGGATTGCTGTTTCATCATCAGCAAAATCTTATGTTAGTAAATATTTACCAGCAGACTACGACATTATCCCCAATGGGATAGAGACCGAGGAAATTCTAATGGCAACTCCGTATCAAAACCTTCTCGATGACAAGGTAAACATTTTGTTTGTGGGGCGCCTTGAGAAAAGGAAGGGTTTGAAATATCTTCTGGCATCTTATTGTGACCTAAAATGGAAGTTTCCTAATATAAGACTCATCATTGTGGGTGCTGGGAAAATGGATATAGAATCTCAACGAATTCTAGGAGAGAGAAATCCGAACGATGTCTTCATGGTGGGATCAGTTACTCACGAAGAAAAGTTGAAATATTTCAAAACGGCAGATATTTTTTGTACCCCGGCGACGGGTCAGGAAAGTTTCGGAATAGTGCTTCTAGAGGCGATGTCTGCTGGATTACCAATTGTGGCTTCGAGAATAGATGGTTATCGGTCGGTACTTGATGAAAAAGAGGGGTTCTTTGCAAACGCAAAAGATCCACATGACCTGTCGGAAAAGTTATCACGACTAATCACTGACAAAAACATGAGAATGCAAATGGGGAAAAACGGGAGAGAAAAATCACAGTTATTTTCTTGGTCAATAGTGACTGATAAAATTTTAGACCATTATTTATCATTACCTAATCTCCGAAATACAGATCACATCAGATCCATTGATTGATATTATTTTTATGCGCAGAGAGAAAATATGATTGCCAGAGAAAATCTACGGGAACTGCTTTATAAATATTATGAAGCACCTTTTGCTGCTTTTTTTGACCGGATTGGCTTTACCCCAAACATGGTCACCCTGCTCGGTCTGCTGATAATTTTGATATCAGCGATATTTATTTCTGTAGGCTATTTTTGGATAGGCGGAATTATTGTCGCCATTGGAGGGGCCCTAGATCTGATTGATGGTGCCTTGGCTAGGAAGAAAGGGTTGGTTACGAAATTTGGAGCTATGTTTGATTCAGTTGCAGATAGAGTACAAGAAGCATTAGTACTTCTCGGCCTATTAATTTACTATTCCCTTAACAATTGCGTGTCCACCGATCTTGTTCCTTTTGATTTATGGGAAGGCTTTAATTCTTGTGCTTTTGCGCAAATAATGACCTACACTGCATTTGTTGGGTCAGTGATGGTTAGTTACCTTAGGTCACGGGCAGAGGGTTTAGGCATAGAGTGTAAAGTTGGGATCATGACTCGCCCGGAACGGGTGGCTATTATATCTGTCGGGCTTGTTATAGCCCATTGGGTGCCCGTTGTTATGATTGTAGTTTTAATGATCCTTACGGTGCTGGGGGTTTTCACAACTATTCAAAGATTAATGCATTCTTCTAAAGAGCTATAACCCTGGAGGTTACGAAACATGCAAATACTAGATGATTCGGATAGGGAGATCGTCAAAACCCGATTCGAAAATGAATTAGTGAGTGAAGTAAATATTACTTTGTTTACCCAAACGGACCTTGGAGGTCTGATAGTTCCTGGTCGCGAATGCGAGACTTGCGCGCCAACTGAACAGCTATTGAGAGAAGTTAGTGAAACATCTGAACTAATAAACTTTAAGAAACTAGATATTAGGAATGATACAGAAGAAGCGGCACGATGTAATGTTTCCAGAATACCTTCCTTTTTAGTTTCCAAAGGAGATGAAACAAACGTGAGATATCTTGGCATACCTGCCGGAACTGAGTTTCCGGTTTTGATAGAAGCCTTGGTTAATGTTTCATCTGGTGAACCGAAAATATCGGAAGAGACGAAAGGGTTTTTAGAAGACCTTGAAGAAAATGTCTCAATTAAAACATTTGTCACACCAAATTGACCGTATTGCCCAGGTGTGGCCAGTTTGGCTCACGCAATGGCAGCATTCACACAGAAAGTAGTGGCTGAAGTTATTGAGGTCCAAGAGTTTCCAGATTTAGGGAATGCATATCAAGTTAGAGGAGTTCCTTTAACTGTGATCAATGAACAATACAGTTTCACTGGTGCAGCAAATGAACAAATGCTAGTGGAGCATGTAAAAAATGCGCTGTTAAAAAACCTTGAAGGGGCTAGTTAATTTTGAATTTCAGGTCCCGATTATATCTCCATTTGGTATTTCTGGGATTAGCGATATTTTGTTTGAATTTTTCGAGCACTGTCACTTTAGCATCTGATTCTGACATCAAAATTAAGTCGGCTTCGGCGGAAAGCGAATTTCCTGAGGGGATTCGCTTTTCTGTACAGGCTATATCTAGTAGCCGTATATCAGAGATAGCCGTTAACTTCAGAATTGGCCAACAAGTATCTGGAGTGTACGAGTATTTGGATTTTGAGGACGGTTTGGAGGTCAACGGGAGTCTTTTCTGGAAGACAAACACCAGTCCTAAATATGTGCCTCCAGGAACTATTATTGAGTATTCCTTTAGTATTTCAGATGAATCAGGTAACACCTTTAATTCCGAGAATAATTATCTTGTATATTCTGATACTCGATTTGAATGGCAAGAAGTAGAATTCGGCACTATTTCAGTCGCCTATCATGGACCGGTGAAAAGCAGAGCAGAAGATTTATTAAATGCTATGAATCAAACTCTATACGCAATGGAGCCTATATTTGGGGATGTTCAAGGGGATCCGATCAGAGTGACCATGTATAACAATGTTGCGGAAATGATGGGAGCATTACCTCCTAGCAGTTCCACGATAAGAAGTGAATTGATAACAGAAGGGCAGGCCTATCCGGACATTGGTACTGTATTAGTCCTCGGTGGTGGCAGACTTTCAAGGGGCACTGCCTCTCATGAAGTGACTCACATATTGGTCCATCGAGCCGGGGATAGTGTGTTTAGCAGTATCCCTTCATGGTTAAATGAGGGGTTGGCAGAATTCGGGAATGTGTCCCCCAGTTTTTCCTATGATGTGGCACTTGATTTCGCTGTTCATGCCGATAGGTTGATGCCTATTACTTCGATGAGGAATCGGCCTGGGAATCCGGAAGATGTAATTATTTTTTATGGGTCGGCAAGCTCAATAGTAGAATTTATGATATATAAATTTGGACCTGACAAGATGTTTAACCTTTTAACCGAACATAAATCAGGTAGAAATTTGGATGATTCAATACAGTTTGTTTATGGCATCAGTAAACTTGAACTTGAGAACGGATGGAGGAACTATATAGGTGCCCCCATATATGAACCGGATTTATCAGAGAATAAATTACCTACTCCTATACCCAGACCTGCAGTGGGATTGTTTTCTTTGACCCCTCAGTCTGGGTCTACTTCGGTAAAATCTACAGGAATAGACACCTCTAAAAATATTACTTTATATGATCAAGGCAATGAAACGGTAAATTCTGAATCTCAGAATGTGGAAGCTCCGCGATCTGGAGGTTGCACCCGATTGAACAACAAGAACTCTGGAACAGATTATTCGATGTTTCTTTTAATCATTCCACCATTGTTTATTTGGTCCCGCCGCAGGTAGGTCCACCATTGATACAATAGTAAGGTGATTTATGTTTAAGGTGCGTAATAAATGAATTCATCTGCGGATTGGTACAAAGCGATAGAACAGACATATATCGTCAAATACCCAAAGCAGCATTTAGCTACTTTTGGTATTACCAGCATAGAGTATTTTGTAGTTACAGAACCTTTGTACACTGCGATTGATCCTCAAAAAAAAGAACTGGAAGGGGTGGTCCGGAAAGGCAAAGTGAGGGCCGAACAGCCAACGTTAATTACTCCAACCTATGCTATGAATTTGAATGGGTTCAGTGATGAAGCTTATAAATACTTCAGCCAGGTAGCACGTCTATATGGAGCTAACAGCCCTGGGATTATGTATCAATATAATAATGAACCTGAAAATTTGGAGATTCTTAGTGGTAATCCAAACGAGATTGCCCACCGTATCTCCAAAGAGCTCAGAGATAAAAAGAATGATCTTTCTGTCGTTATATCTGGCGTGGATGAGTTCTGGGATGTAGCTCTTCTTAAATTCATATATGAGTTTACCGCCTCATCTGTTTCTTTCAACAGCCGAGAAATGAGAGGTGCTGGACTCATGGAACCGCAAAGTTCTGCTGGAGGAGTGCCGGCTGCTGCTGCGAACCAGATTGAGGAAATGTTCAAGTCAGTGAAAAATGGTGGAAGTGCAAATACTCTAAAAAATGAGTTGGATAAATGGGGAGTCTATCCATATTATGAAGATAGATTTTTAAA
>DJMH01000061.1:11943-17283 GCA_002435305.1 Dehalococcoidia bacterium UBA6495 | reverse complement strand
GGCCACAAAATTTTGGGGCATTCCTTTGTTGTAACGATCTACCACGGAATTCAAGACATCATCCAACTCCCCAGGCATTTCAAAATATTCGCCCCATTCCCATGCGTCAAGGTATTCATCCGAACCATAACTTCCTTCCATCATAGAAATCGCATCTACAGCCTCTTGAAATCTCGAATCCAGCGGTAAGGATTGGGTTTCAGAGTCCTTGGTTGCTTGCACCTGTACTGGAATTTCCTTCCAGTACATTAATCGTACTTTCAAATTTATAATCCTAGAGGCACATAATCACAGCCATTATAGTTCCATAGGCAAAGATACAGAAGCTGTGTCTCCGCCTGCCTATTTCTGATTGGTGTGTTATAACTCAATAATTCTTTACAGAGTTCCTGAAGGAGAGGGTTATGCCACATGCATCAATCAACGGAATAGATATTTATTACGAAGTCCACGGTACAGGTGACACGATTATATTTTGCCACGAATTTGCAGGAGATATCCGATCGTGGGACTTGCAGGTAAATTACTTTTCCAGAAATTTTCAAGTACTTACTTACTGTGCTAGAGGTTATCCTCCGACTTCAGTACCTGAAGATCCAGAATCATATAGCCAAGATCTGGCTATTGGTGATCTTAAAGGTCTGATGGATTTTTTGAAAATTGATAAGGCTCATATAGTTGGTCTTTCAATGGGAGGAAATGTTGCCCTAAATTTCGGTATCAAACACCCGGCACAGGCCAAAACATTATCAATAGCGGGAACGGGGACTGGTTCAGATGATCCTGGCCTTTTTCGGGACCGCATTTTAAAGTTTTCAGATGGTATGAGGTCAGAGGGGATGACCTTTATGTCAGATTACCTTAAAGGTCCCCATAGGGTTCAGCTCCAGTTGAAAGACCCCAAAGGTTATCAACTTTTTTGTGAGCAATTCATGGAACATTCCAACATAGGTTCTGCAAATACCTTCTACGGAGTTTTAACCAAAAGGCCGCCTATTTTCGATTTAAAAAACCAACTTTCAAACATAAAAATCCCGGTCTTGGTGATGACAGGGGATGAGGACGACCCCTGCATTAAACCATCCCTTTTTATCAAAAAAACTATACCTGGTGCAGGCCTAATAATGTTTCCAAGATCCGGGCATGCAATTAACCTAGAAGAGCCACAGTTATTTAATACTTCTGTGGCTGAATTTATCAAACATTCAGAGGCACCCTATTGGGGACCACGCGGTCAGGGTGAAACTGAGGGATCTTTAACCTAACAGCATTTCGAGTCGTTGGTTGAGTTTCCGACGGCGCTACCCATCATGTTTATTCAGGCTTTAAGACCTCGGCCAAATTTTTATTGAAAAAATGGGTTTCAAGGTCAGATCTGATACTTGACTACCGAATAATGATCGAGTTCCAGGCCAAGACCTGGTTTGTCATGGAATGGAGACCAGTAACCATTCTTCTGTTTTGGAAAATCTACGTACCATAACTTGTCTCCTTCCAGAGACACGTTCATGTATTCAACGACTTTCAAATTTGGCGTTGCGCATGCCACATGGAGATGGGCTAATTGAAGTGCGTGTGGAGCTACTGGCAGGTTAAATGAATGTGCTAGATGTGCAACTTTCATCCACTCTGTGACACCTCCAACCCGTCCAATATCGGGCTGAACAATATCAACTCCTCCACGACTGATAAGGTCTCTAAAGCCATATTTAGTGTATTCGTGTTCACCGGTAGCTATGGGAATGCTAGTGGCCTTAGATATTTCGGCCATTCCATCTATGTCATCTGGTATCAAGGGTTCCTCAAACCAGCCGACCTGGAATTGTTCAAATTCCTTGGCCATATAGATCGCCTGTTTTCGGTAATAACCGTTGTTTGCATCAATGTAGATACTGACGTCATCGCCAACGGTTTTCCTCACTGCGGCGACCCTTTCAATATCTTCTCTTTCTGATGATCCGAAATCCTTCCCCACTTTCATTTTGACCCTTGGTATCCCGTCGGACACATATCTTGTCATTTCCTCAAGAAGTTCTTTTTCTGAGAAGTTGGTCCAACCACCACTCCCATAAACAGGAACGGAATCCGTATATGCTCCAAGCAATTTATACAAGGGAAGATTCACATATTTTCCCTTGAGGTCCCATAGGCCTATATCGATGGCAGAAATCGCGCAAAAAGCTATTCCCTTCCTACCATAGCCTCGTACTTTCCAGTACATGTCGTTCCATAATTGTTCTATATCCAGCGGGTCTTTTCCTACCAACTCTGATTTAAGAGAATTTTCGATAACATCTATTACCCCTGGGGAGGCGTATGTCATTCCAAGACCCTCTATGTCTTCGTCCGTCTTGATGTGAACGAAGATTTGCCCTCTTCCTCCTGATCCCTCCTTTGGTGTCGGTATGGTTGCGTCCTGTATCCCTTTTCCTTCCGGGCTGTGAAGGTGAGTTGTGGTTATGTCTGTTATTTTCATTCAGATCCCTTTAGCAAATTGGTGAATCTACATCTTTTCAGGTTTGCTCATGCCCATCAATTCTAGACAGTTGACGAGCGCCAGTTTGGTTGCTTCACACAATTTCAACCTGGCCTTACTCAATCCAAGGTCTTCTTCATTTTCTGAAATGACTCTGCAATTCTGATAAAAATTATGAAAAGCTGTCGCCAGTTCCAGAGAGTAGTGTGGGAGGTGGTGTACTTCATAAGTGTCTGCAATAGCATCAATTACTGAAGGCAACTCCAAGATTTTATTAATTAGCTGAATTTCAGATTCATGGCTCAGCATATAAACTGAACCGTTTGAATAATTTATCTTTTTTTCAACAGCTAGATCCAATATGCTGCATATTCTGGCATGGCCATACTGAATGTAATAAACAGGGTTTTCAGAAGACTGTTTTTTAGCCAGATCTAGGTCAAAATCAAGCTGAGTTTCATGAGAGCGGGATAAAAACATAAACCGGCAAGCGTCGGCTCCAATTTCACTTACTAGTTCTATCAGTGGAACGATGTTACCTTCCCGCTTGGAAAGCTTTTCAATGGTTTCTCCTTTTTTGAATCGGACCATTTGAACCAGGATCATCTCCAGATTGTCGGGGTCGCTGCCGAGCATTTTCATAGCGGATTTGAGCCTTGGTACCTGGCCCTGATGATCCGCACCCCAGACGTCAATAACGGTATCGAATTTTCTCTGAATAAATTTGTCGTAATGGTATGCAATGTCAGTTGAAAAGTAAGTTGGGGTTCCATTACTTCGTATCAAAACGTTATCTTTTTCTTCCCCTAAATTGCTATTCAGTAGCCATGTGGCACCATCTCTATCGCCCACATAACCCATCTCTTTGAGCAAGCCTATGCATTTCTCAAATTGACCGTTTTCAAAAAGACTTTTTTCACTGAACCAATTGTCGAAATCGATATGGAGTGATTCGATATCCTCCTTAATGCCCTCTATCATTAGTTGAATGCCAGCTTTGCCTAGGTCTGACAACGCTCCAGGGTCATCAGTGTCATAGTTATCACTACTTGAATCCCTTATTTTTTCAGCAACAGCGATTACATCTTCACCAGGATATGAGTCTTCCGGTAGTTCAACATCATTCCCGAGCGATTGCATATATCTGGCAACCAGTGACCGATTGAATTTGTCTATTTGAGCTCCAGCATCGTTCAGATAGTATTCTTGTTCAACTTCGAATCCAGCGGACTTTAATACATTGGCAAGCGTACTACCGATCACAGCTCCTCTGGCATGTGCTACGTGTAATCTCCCAGTCGGGTTGGCACTTATATATTCAACTTGAATCTTTTTGCCTTTACCAGCATTAGTAACTCCGTAACTTTCTGGATCAGACAACATTTGATCAACCTGGTCTTGCAACCATTTTCTGCTTAGAACAAAGTTGAGGAAGCCTGGGTTGGCCACCACTACATCTTCAAAAATTCCATCTTTTTTCAGATATTTAGCAAGCACCGTGGCTATTTCTATAGGATTTTTCTTCAATGGTTTTGCTAGTTTCAGGGGAAGACTTGAAGCATAGTCACCGTGCTCTGGGTTTTGTGGTCTTTCAACGGCGATGTCTCCGATTTCAGCGGCAGGTACAAGATTGTCCTGTTGGGCCTTTTCGAAGGCTTTTTTTATCGAAGCACTGAGAATCTCAGGAACAGTTGTCAATGTTGCAACTCCGCTAAACCTTGATCTTCGTTATACAGTGACGTGTATTGTAGGGCCGGTTTCTGAAAGAGTGTAAACTTCCCCGATTATTTGGTTACTTAATGTACCTGTTTCAGACAGCGATTGTTGTAATTTATCTGCTTTATTTGGATTGACTGAAATCAATAGGCCTCCAGAGGTCTGAGCATCAGATAAAAGGATTTTATCGTTTTCTGAGATTTCTTTATCCCAACACACCGTCGACTTCAGAGAGTCTAGATTCCGCATTGTCCCCCCAGGTACTATCCCTTGTTTCAAAAGATCCATTGTTCCTTCTATCACCGGTACCTTGGACTTATAGATTCGGGCACCTAGGCTGCTGCCCTCCATCATCTCTCTCAGGTGTCCCAACAATCCAAAACCTGTAACGTCAGAGCAGGCATTTACGCCGACTGAAATCATGGACTCGGAGGCGGATTTGTTAAGCGCAGCCATAATTGTAACGGCATTTTCGAGAACCTCAGCGCGTACTTTTTTTTGTTTTCCGGCAGTAGTTATTATCCCAGTACCTATAGGCTTTGTTAGCAGCAAAAGATCTCCAGGTTTGGAAGTGCTATTGGCCGTTTGTGAGCCAGGTTTCACTATTCCTGTTACTGAAAGCCCATATTTGGGTTCAGCATCCACTACACTGTGTCCTCCAGCTATTACTATGCCGGCTTCGAGTGCTTTTGAGGCCCCACCTTTAAGGATTTCTCCCAGAATCGACATGTCTAAATCTGAAGGGAAACCAACCACGTTTAGCGCTGCAATGGGTTTGGCACCCATTGCATAGACGTCACTTAGGGAGTTAGCAGCTGCTATTTGTCCGAAGATAAATGGATCATCCACAATCGGAGGAAAAAAATCGACTGTTAAAACGACAGCCAAATCTTCGCTTAATTTGTAAACTGCAGCATCATCACTAGTCTTTGTTCCAACCAGAAGGTTTGGATGGGTCATATCTGGCAGCTGACTCAGAACCTGAGTCAAGTCGTCTGGACTTAGTTTAGACGCTCAACCTGCACACGATGCAAGTTCTGTGAGCCTAACTTTGTCATGTTGATGCTGCATTCTTAGTATCCTGGCCGGTGCAAATTACTAAGTATTATATCTGTATCCCGGTTGTTTTAAAGCATAAAGCCGATATT
>DJMH01000061.1:1782-11544 GCA_002435305.1 Dehalococcoidia bacterium UBA6495 | reverse complement strand
GATGAGATATTCTGATTTTTCGGTTAATGATATTGATTTGTCCGTTATCGGATTTCCTCTGTGGACTTTGGCCACCAGAGGCTGGGGGAAAAAGGATCCCAGCGTTGCCGTTTATTTATTGCAGCAGGCATTTAACCAAGGCATAAATTTTTTTGATACTGCGGACTCTTACGGTAGGGGATACGGGGAAGAATTACTTCGAGAAGCACTCGCTCCAATAAGAAAAGAAATTGTTATATCCACCAAATTTGGGTTCGACTTTTATTCGCCCCAACTAAACATTGATGGGGGAGACGGTAAAAATTTTGACCCTGAATATGTTTCTTATGCCTGTGAACAATCTTTACGGCGCCTTGGAACTGATTATATTGATATGTATCTTGTCCATTATCCGTCTTATGATGAGGTGGAAAATGATGATTTATACGAGGTGCTCGAGAAACTTGTAGAGGCAGGCAAGATCTTGAGATTCGGCCTAGCACTGGATGATCGCCCCGAAGCTACAGAAATAGCTAGACTGCTTGTTTCGGAAAGAGAGTTAGATTTAATTCATGCCCCTTATAGTTTGTTGGAACAGGACTTAGTTTCAAGCCTTTCTGAGACAGGCGATTTATCTGTGATAGCCAGAAGAGTACATGCATTCGGCCTGCTAGACGATTCTTACGATCCAAAAACCTTCGAAGGCTCTGACCTTGGTCAGCAACAAGATCACCCAGTATTTAGCAATGTTTTAGCGAGGCGACCATATTACGATTTCCTCTCAGATTGTTTTGAAGAGAGTATTTCAGATATTGCCTTAAGATTCGCAATAACAAATCAAGGTATTGCCTCGACACTTCCAAATATCAATGACATTGATAACTTATCTGCCTACTGCTTATCGGCCGATAAGCCAGATTTGGATAACGAGCTTATGCAAATAATAAGTGATGTGTTCCAGGAGCAGAAAGACAGTGGGGGAAAAGAGGGAAATGAATAAATGCTAGCGGGGTTTTGTTAGCTAGGTTGCCTTTGCTTTTTGGCCCTTTTCATTTCATCCTCAATCAACTTGAAGTCTCTACTGGGTAGTAGATGTATTCGATCCCAAAATGCTAGAGGCCAATCTTCTGGAGCCCATCGCTTCACGTACTCTAGACTTGGCCCTAATTGAAGACCGTCTATGTATTGTTCTTCATCTAAAACATAATCGGGTTTCAATGTAATTCTGAATTTATATTCTCTGGGTTTATCAATAGGGACCCAAATTGGAGACTCGTCCTCAAAATAGTCGGAGATTATGGTGGCTGAGGCTGTCCAGCATTTTCTGTTCCTGTCGAAAAATATAACTCGATCTTTTGCATGCATTCTCTGGGCCCGTCTTTTATATTTGTCGCTCATGCCAAATATTTTGTAGCCCTTCTGCCGGGTGATAGCAGAATTTTCGCTGTTGTCCACAAACATCCAGTAATTGGATCCCATGTTTTCCCCTATTTTATTGATTTTGAGATTACTAGGTTAATTTTAGTAATAAGAGTAATTTTAACAACATTGTACATCTGTTTCGCTGGACATCTTTCTAGAGGATGCAGGCTTGTATGGTGAACGTATAAAATGCGTATAAATGACTCTTAAGTTGTGATGGTTATTAATATCTAAACAGGTTAGATCGGCTAATTTTTATGAGCGGTTTTTCAGCGATAATTTTAGGTGCGGGCGCTGGAGACAGAATGCATGGCATCGATAAAATAATGACCACTATTTGTGGCCTGCCGGCGATATTGCATTCTGTAAATGCATTTCTTAGAACAGGAATTTTTGAAACAATGACGGTAGTGGCCAATGCTCACAATATTTCAAAGCTTGAACATTTGATGTCTAGTCCCGAATACCGCACGGTTCAGGTGATTCTAGGGGGTATTCGGAGGCAAGATTCCGTTAGGAATGCTCTGGCTACTATCGATGCTGTCGACTATGTGGTGATTCATGATGGTGCTAGGCCTTGCGTATCTTCAGATCTTATAGGCCGCGCTATTAAGGCGACTCGAACCTCAGATGCAGCGATACCTGTGGTTCCAGTTACAGACACAATAAAGATAGTAAGAGAGTTCAGGGTTGTGTCAACAGTGGACAGATCCAATCTTTTTTCGACTCAAACCCCTCAGGTCTTTAAATATTCTCATATATCTAAATTTCATAAAATGTTTACTGATGGTGTTACAGATGACTCATCGCTTGTGGAGATCTCTGGTGGTGATGTTTCTACCTTTGCGGGAGATCCTGAAAATATAAAAATAACAAATCCGATAGATATTGAAATTGCAGAGACTATTTTGCAGAGACGAAAAAATTTATGAACACAATTCGCACTGGTATTGGAATAGATATACACAGGTTGCAAAAAGGCGAGACCCTGATTTTGGGGGGATTGGAAATTCCTTCTCAATATGGTTTGCTGGGACATAGCGATGGTGATGTCCTGATACATTCGATCATAGACGGGTTTCTAGGTGCGGCAAATTTAGGTGATATAGGCAGGCATTTTTCTTCCAACAATCCAGAATATAAGGGGATAAGTAGCGTAAAATTACTAGAAATTTCTTTTAATAGGGTTGTAGCTGAAGGATGGAAGCCTGTATTTGTGGATGCTACAATTGTGGCCGAAAAACCACCGCTTGCAGAGTTTATACCACAAATGACATTTAACATAGCGCATGCCCTCAATTTAACTGAAAGAGACATCAGTATTAAGGCAACTACCGCTGATGGTTTAGGGTATATCGGTAGGGGAGAGGGTATTTCCTGCCAGGCTATAGTCACTATCCAAAAACCAGAATGAGACTGTACAACACACTAAAAAGGGTAGTAGAAGAACTTATTGTAGAAGACAATACAATTAACATGTATGTGTGCGGCATAACTCCTTATGCACCTTCTCATTTGGGCCACGCCATGTGCGCGATAGTTTTTGATGTCATAAGACGATATCTGGAATACAAAGGATATAAAGTCCATTTTATACAAAACTTTACTGATATAGATGACAAGATGATAACCGCCGCCAATGACGAAGGGATTGAAGTGTCAGCATTGGCAGAACGGAACATTCAAGCTTACCTTTCAGAATTGAGACAGCTGAATGTGCTGCAGGCTTCAGATTACCCAAGAGCTACCGAGGAGATTAGTTCCATAGTAGCTGTCATTTCTGATTTGATTGAGAAAGAATATGCCTATGCAATTTCTGGGGATGTTTATTTCAGGGTAAAGAAAGATGAGGACTATGGGAAGTTAAGCAGAAGGAATGTTGACGAATTGTTAGCTGGTGCCAGGTTGGCAGTAGAAGAAACTAAAGAAAACCCTGCAGATTTCGTGCTGTGGAAAACGCAAAAACCAGGAGAACCGGCTTGGGATAGCCCCTGGGGGCCGGGACGTCCAGGATGGCACATAGAATGTACCGCCATGTCGTTAACCTATCTTAATAACAGAGTTGATATTCATGGCGGTGGCCAAGATTTAGTGTTCCCACATCACGAAAATGAAATTGCTCAATCAGAGTCTTACACGGGGATTGAGCCTTTTGCACGATATTGGATGCACAATGGCACTTTGGGCTATGGTGAAGAAAAAATGAGCAAATCCTTGGGAAATGTATTCTCCATTGGGGAAGCTTTAGAAGAGTTCTCTTCTGACGCCCTTAGAATGTTTTTCCTCAGCTCACACTACAGGACGCCATTAGTATTCGTCGACGAATCTGTCAAAGGGCAACAACGCGCTATAGATAGGGTGAAATCTGCCTTGACATCCCCTTCAGGCGATGGAGCTATGCTTGAGACGGCGGGCTACAGGGCTAGGTTTGAATCGGCGATGGATGAGGATTTTAACACCCCCATTGCTCTATCAGTGATTTTTGATCTTGCCAGAGATATTAATAGAGAGTCTACCGATGGGTTGGATGTCGAGGCGGCACAGAAATTACTTTGTGACTTATGTAAAATTTTGGGGTTGACCTTAAAAAGCGATGATTCAGGCCTTGATGGAAATTTGGCACCGTTCATCGATTTATTGTTGGATATCCGAGAAGGACTTAGAAAAGAAAAACAGTTTGAACTATCAGACCGGATTAGAGATAGGTTGGATGATCTAGGGGTATCAATAGAAGATACGGTAACCGGGGCTCGATGGAAATTGGATTAGATCTGGAGGCAGTTTAGGGTATTAGAACCAACTGCTAGCGCTGATGATAGAAACCAGGATAAAGACCCCGACTAGCGCTATAGTAAATCGAAATAATGCTAGTTCTATTCCTCTTCTTGTCCTGAAAGAAGATTCGGCAGCTCCGAATAAGGCGGTACCCTGCCCTTTCACCTGCATGAGTATCACAGCAACCAGCAGAAGAGATACAAAAATCATAATTATGTTTATTGCAGTGTCCATACAGTAATTATACTCCTACTGTTGAGGATGTTGGAAGGAAATTATCCAAGGTAATTTTCCATTATGAATTTGGCTAATTTACCTGGATCGTGTCGAACTTTATGTTCTTCATCCAACAAATCGGAAGTTGCGATTGTGTGTTTAGTTGAGTCGGTATACGGATCAACGGCCTCCCCACGGAATTCTTCACCGATGTCACCAATATTATCATTGGCTATCACCATATCCAAAATTCCCGATCCTAGGTAACGTTCCAGCACCTC
Organism: Dehalococcoidia bacterium UBA6495; assembly: GCA_002435305.1. GTDB lineage: Bacteria > Chloroflexota > Dehalococcoidia > Lucifugimonadales > UBA826 > UBA11996. The sequence goes on along the minus strand of DJMH01000061.1, from coordinate 6,871 downwards.
TATGTGCCTTACAACGTTGAAATTCTGGGTCTCTCCGATTTCGGTCGCCACGTTGCAAATGTAGTATTTAATACCTTTTGATTCGGCAATTGCCTCAACAATTCCTGGAACCATTAAAACTGGCAATATGCTTGTATATAAACTTCCTGGGCCGATTACTATCAAATCTGCATTGGCTATAGCTTTAATAGCTGTCGGTGAGGCTTTGACGTCGGGGGGGTCTATAAATAATTCTTTGATTTCGGACGAACTTTCCTTGACTTTTGACTCCCCTGTTATAAACCGGCCATCAGCTAATTTCACGGATAAATTTATATTTTCTGTTGTTGCTGGGACTACCCGTCCTCTAACTGACAATATTCTACTGGATTCGGTGAGAGCATCTTCAAAGCTATTTGTCACATCTGTCATCGCTGCTATAAAAAGATTGCCAAAACTATGCCCTTGAAGTTCAGATCCCTCCGGGAATCGGTATTGGAATAATTCTTTTAGCAAGGAATTCTCTTCTGATAACGCAACGATGCAGTTTCTGAAGTCACCGGGCGGAATAATACCCATTTCCCGACGCAATCTGCCTGAACTGCCACCGTCATCTGCAACACCGATTATTGCAGTTATTCGTCTAGTGTGTTGTTTGAGTCCCCTCAATAATACTGATAGCCCTGTCCCGCCGCCTATTGCGACTATACGAGGGGTCTTGCTTTTGACACTTTCGTTCATAATTAATTTTGAATTAAGATCGGAATAATAAAACTATTGTTTTTTTTGTTTATTGAGTTCTAAAGTGACCATGTCTGAAGCTACCTGTGGATTTGCTTGGCCTTTGCTTTTCTTCATGACCTGGCCTACCAAATACCTCACAGCAGAATCTCTCCCGTTTAAGAAATCGTCCACAGCACTTTGGTTTTCAAGAAGTGTTTCTGTGACTATATTTTGAATAGAGGAAGTGTCATTTATTTGAGATAGCCCCCTTTTCTCTGAAATTTTTATTGGATCACCACCGTTAACAAACATCTCGTCAAATATAGTTTTCGCCATCGAGTTACTTATTTTGCCATCGTCCACAAGCATAATTAAGTTGGCAAGTTCTCTGGGGCCCAGCTTTGTTTCGGACCAGCTAGATTTGAGTTCATTTTTCATCCTGTTTAAATCAACATTTATCCAATTGGCTGCCGCCTTTGCTGCATCTTTTTGACCCATTGATTCAGAGAGGTACAGTAAAGTGTTTTCGAACAACAGCGTTGATTCCCTATCACCAATCATGACCGAGGCATCATAATCGGATAATCCAAATATCCCCATATATCGCTCTTTTTTTTCGGCGGGAAGTTCAGGTATTTCGGACTGGATCTTATTTACCCATTCATGCGAGATTAATATCGGAGGCAAGTCAGGTTCAGGAAAATACCTGTAGTCGGCAGCGTATTCTTTGGTACGCTGGCTCACGGTTGTACCCCTATCGTCTGACCACCCTCGAGTCTCTTGTTCAATATTTTGGCCTTCAGCTAATAATTTTCGCTGTCTAGTTTCCTCATATTTCAAAGCCCTAAATACGGATCTGAAACTGTTGACATTTTTAATTTCTACTTTCGAACCCAGTTCCTTTGAACCAAGAGGTCTCACACTAATATTGGCGTCGCATCTAAAGCTGCCCTCCTCCATATTCGCAGTGCTTGTCTCCACGAACCTTATTATTGAATGTAGGCTAGTTAAATATTCGTTCGCCTCTTCAGGGCTATTCATATCTGGTTCACTTACAATTTCCATCAATGGAACCCCTGCTCTGTTAATATCAAGCAGGCTGTAGGCTTCTCCATAGGGTTCTTTTCGATGTAACAGTTTAGCTACATCCTCTTCTAAATGTACTCGGGTTATTCGAATGTATTTTTTTCCGGTATCTGGACTTTTTATAGACAGTCTCCCATTAAGGGCTATCGGAATATCGAACTGAGATATTTGGTATCCTTTCATAAGGTCAGGATACGGGTAGTTTTTTCGGTCAAATTTTGTTTCTGTCGAAATCTCGCATTCCAATGCCAGCCCCGTTTTAATTACTAGGCCAACCGCTTTCTTGTTTACCACAGGTAGAACTCCAGGCATACCCATGCAAACAGGGCAGACTCGAGTATTTGGTTCTGATTCTTGGTAATCAGAACCGCAAGGACAGAACATTTTGCTCGAGGTTAGAAGTTGAGAATGAACCTCCAGACCAATTACCGTTTCATAACTAGCAGTCATAATTTTTGTATACTAGCCCCTAATTAGACGTATGTTTATTTTATAGCGTAACTGAAATTCTTATAAAGGCATTAATATTAAACCTTATTTGATATTTCACTTCAGCAGTTCGGTACCTTAAAAACGTTGAATTTTGTATATTGTACTGGGGAAAGGTTTACTTTTAATCCAGGGAAGAGAGTTGTGTGTATTTTGTGCTTACATTGAATAATCTCTTCGTGAGAGGTTTTGACCCAGAATATTGTTTCGTCGCCTCTGAAATCTTTTCGCACCACAATGTTTTTGCCGGTTGGTGTTGGTTCCATAGAAAGATCTGTTTGTCTTATCGCCACGTCAACTTGATCTCCATCGGAAAATGTTTCTGGAATTCTCATGGGCAGTGGACCAATGCTTGTGTTGACAGACTTCCCAGAGACGGAGCCTTTTATAAAATCACAACTTCCACTCATCAAGGCGGATTCTTTGCTATTAGGCCAGAAGTATATTTGATCAGGAGGTCCAACTTGCTGGATGGCCCCATCCACCATAATAGCTACCCGATCTGAAATAGAAAAAGCCTCTTCTCTATCGTGGGTTACGAATATTGTAGCTGTGTTACTTGACTTTAAGATTTGCTCCATTTCTATTTTGACTGATAACCGCAAGGAAGCATCAAGATTAGAAAATGGCTCATCCATCAGCAAAATAGTAGGGTTGGTTGCCAGAGTCCTGGCTATGGCGACTCTTTGTTGTTGACCACCCGATAGTTCATGTGGATACCTATCCTTTAGCCCTTCAAGTCTGGTTAACTGTTGAACCCTTTCTAAATTCTCATCCTGCATTCTCTTTTCAAGATTTGAGATCCCAAATAGGATATTTTTTTCCACCGTTAGATGGGGAAATAAAGCGTAATCTTGGAATATCATCCCTATGTTTCTGTTTGATGGTTGTAAATTAATATTTGGGCCAAAGATTTCATGGTTCTTGAGATAAATGTTTCCGTGGCAGGGGTTTTCTAGCCCCGCGATTATTCTAAGAAGGGTAGTTTTACCGCACCCACTAGGGCCAAGGATAGAAAGTATTTCACCCGCTAATAAGTGCATATTTAGGTTTTTTATAACGTGATTCTGTCCGAACTTGATGTTCAGATTGCTACATTCCAAAAGAGAGTCAACCAATTATCTATTCACCCCAGGAGTTATTAAAAATGTTGTTTTTCAAAACTATTATAGTGAGTGGTATGGATGACAGTAAGATTAGCAAAAGTGAAGGTATAGCAGCCCTTGCGAAAAATGCTTCTGAAGTAAACGACCAAATTGCAGTAGTAAGAGTATGGAAATCCAAAGGGGCAAGTAGAAGAACGGCTGGTAACTCCTTCATCGTTATTAAGAAGACAGTTGCAGCAGCCATGGTAAGCCCAGACCTCAAGAGGGGCACATTAGTCACAATCGCAGATTTGATACGATTTTTGCCTAGGGTCATTGATGATTCCTCATATCTAGGGCTTATTTGGGTCATTGACGACCTTATCGCACTTAGTCCCGTAGGCATACACAGCACAGCACAGGCCATAACCAATAGATATATTGATTGGTAGATGGGAGACCCTATTTTCGATCCGAAGAAAACGAGTGCCAAAGAGACTGCGACGCTTGGTAAAGCATAACCGGTGTAACACATCTTTTCGATGGCAGTTGTGAAAAACCCAGAATGTCTGATTGCTAAATAACCCACCGGTAGAGATAAGGTAACTACTACAGCGGCTGTGAGTACAGAAAGTATGATGGAATTCAGAGCCAAAACATGATTGGATGCTTCACCTAAAATAGCGGCGGTCTCCCCGTGATACAAACCCCTAATCAGCCAGTAAAAAAGAACACATATTGGAATTGCGACGGATATCAGAGATACTAAAGCACACATCCCAGCAGCCGGCCATCGCCATTTTCCTATATCTACCGACGGGAGTTTTCTTGATGCGCTACTTGAATTTTTGTAGTACCTTTTGTTTCCTCTAACTAGAAGTTCAAAGCACATAAACCCGGTAGCCACAATAAACAATGTTAGAGATAACAGTGCAGCCGCATTTCTATCAAATCCGGCTTCATATTGGGTATAAATTGACCAAGTGAAAGTTTTGTAACGAAGTAAAGAAACAGCTCCAAAATCGCTCAATGTATATAAAGTCACTAACAGTGATCCTGATAGGATGGCAGGTCTGATTGAAGGTATGGTCACCTTGATTAGAGTTTGAAGGTGACTCAACCCCATCATTCTCGCAGTTTCCTCTCCCGACACGTCCATATTTGATAAATTTGACCTAATGGTAAGTATTATGTAGGGGTAATTGAGGAGACTTAAGATTAAGAGGCTTCCATAATATCCGTACATAGTGGGGGCCCGCCCAATTCCGAATAAAATTCTTGTTATTTCATGAAGAAGACCTCCATTTCCACTGAACGATATGAGAATGTATGCCCCAACATAACTAGGTATCACGAGCGGTAGAAAAGTAAGAATTGACCACAGCTTGCGATACGGTAAATTAGTGCGAATAGTTAGCCACGCGATTGGCACTGCTATAACGACGGATAACATGGTAACTGTGATAGCTAAAAAAATAGATCTAGCAACGATCATGATCGTTTTGGGCCTCATTAGCCAGACCCATATGTCAGAGTTCGAACCCGCAACCCGATGTATGAGATAAATTAGTGGGGTTATACATACCGCAGCCGCAATTAGCGATGGTATTAGAACCCACATTGAGGTATTGGTAGGTATTGGTCTTCTTAAAGTCAATGCTTACTGTTTTTCCTTGAGAGGCTAGTAATAATTGAAGTGTCAATATGAGGATTGAAGAATCATGAAA
>DJMH01000061.1:0-1384 GCA_002435305.1 Dehalococcoidia bacterium UBA6495 | reverse complement strand
GATAAGCATACCGTTAAATTTCCCTGTACTGAATTGCTGTTTTTTCCTACTGAACGTAGAATGCGCTCTCAAACAGAATGCTTCGAAGGGGGACTAAGTTGCTAGAACAGTTCAAAGTGCAACCGGAAGACCAAGTGAGGGTAACCGAAGATAATCTTAGAAAAACAGTTGAGGCTGTATTTTCAAAGATGGGGCTTGACGGCTCTGACTCAGCGTTGGGTGCTGATGTTTTGGTAAAGGCAGATATGAGAGGTGTGGACACTCATGGTGTCTCGAATATGTTGCGGTCTTATGTCACAGGATACGGTAATGGGGAGCTTAATTCTCATCCTAATTGGACTATAACAAGAGAAACCCCAGCCACCGCAAATATTGATGGCGATAGAGGCTTGGGAATAATTGTAACCCCGAAAGCGATGGATATAGCGATTGAAAAAGCCAAGAATGTGGGTATGGGAGTTGTGACTATTCATAATTCAAGGCACCTTGGTATGGCTTCATATCACGCTTTGAAAGCCGTGGACAACGACATGATAGGCATGTGTATGACATCTTGTCCTCCGGGGGTTTTACCGACCTTCGGAGCAGAACCCGTTTTGGGTACGAATCCGATAGCGATTGCGGCTCCTGCTGATAAAGAGGCTCCCTTTGTGTTTGATGCTGCCATGAGCGCAGTTGCAGGTAATAAACTAGGACTTGCTAGAAGAAACGGGACGCAATTACTAGCGGGGTGGGTGGCCGATCATGATGGTAGCCCAATTATGGAAGAAGTAGATCCTCCAACACCGGGCTATGAAGGTTCTGCTTCATCCTATTTGCTTCCCGTTGGAGGGACACGGGAATTAGGATCGCATAAAGGGTATGGGATGATGTGTCTCGTCGATATATTAGGAGGTATTCTGACAGGAGGTGGGTATGGCATGAACCCCGGCCGACCAAATTTTGGGCATTATGTAGCTGCTTACAATATCGAAGCTTTCATGGACACAAAAGAATTTAAAAGAACCATGGATGAATGGATTAACATGCTGAATTCTTCCAAACCAGCACCCGGTCATGATCGAGTTATGTATCCTGGCCAACCGGAGCATGAGGCTGTTATTGAAAGATCCGAAAATGGGATACCTCTACATTATGAGGTTATAGACTGGTTTAAAGATATATGCGGCGAATTGTCTATTCCGTTTTCTCTGGTTTAGTGCAGATATTCTAGTTAGGGCCCGATAAACGAGCCCTAACGAAACTGTTTTAATAATCCCTGAAAGGATTAGGCATTGGTCCGACTGGTACTTCTATCAATGTCGGAGCTTCTATTTCCAGCGACTCTTGCACAGCTTTTCCTAATTCAGGTGCTCCACCTTCGACTCTTACACCTCTCACACCA
>DJMH01000076.1:4347-5290 GCA_002435305.1 Dehalococcoidia bacterium UBA6495 | reverse complement strand
TTATATTGAAACTTTTGCAATAATATCAGTTCATCAGTTACTAATAACGGGAGGGATTGGCCGTGACTACGCTGGTAACGGGGGGAACAGGCTTCGTAGCTAGTAACATCGTACGAATGTTGGCTAAACAGGGAGAACATGTCATTGCCTTTGACATTGCTCCACCCGGCGATCTGCTCCTTACGTACATCAACCCTTGGGCCAGCAGAGTCACCTTTATACAGGGCGATATACTCAACCAAAGCGACCTGGAAAGGACCCGTGAACACGGAATTACGAAGATCGTTCATGCTGCGGTTTTTACCGGAATTCTCCCCCATATAGAATCAGGTAGAAGCAAAGATATCGTGGACATCAATATGATGGGCACAACCAATGTATTGGAATTGGCAAGTCTATTGTCCGTCGAACGATTCATCTATGTTAGCTCTGGCTCAGTATACGGAGATGACCACACCGATCCAGTGGTGACTGAAGCAAGCATACCGCGTCCGCATACTCTTTATGCAGTGACTAAACATGCAAGTGAATTGGTTACGCGACGCTACGGAGAGTTGCACAATTTTCCTACCGTGAGCCTACGTTTGGGAAGTCCCTTTGGTCCCATGGAACAGGTTACCGGCCATCGGGCAAATCAGTCCCTGCTCAAGGAGTGGACAGGAAACATAGTTCGAGGATTGCCAGTCAAGGTTGGAGATCAGTCTGTAGAGCGAGCCTTCACATACGTGCTCGATATCGCCGGTGGTATTTGCGCAGTGGTGAACGCCCCGTCCCTCTCATACGATCTTTACAACGTTTCTACCGGTCATAAAACTTCGCTAAAGGGAATAATAGCAGTTCTTCGAGAACTGCACCCAGACTTTCAAGTGCTTAATAGTGTTGAACTTGGGCCCCCTCCACACGGCAGCAACTTCATGAAGTCTGAACGTTTGATGACGGACTT
>DJMH01000076.1:0-4015 GCA_002435305.1 Dehalococcoidia bacterium UBA6495 | reverse complement strand
GGATTTTGCCCGCAATATGATCTGCGCTCGGCACTTAAAGAGTATTTGGATTGGCGAAGAACTAACAATTTTGAGGAGTAACTCAATACCCAGACGCTCTTAGTTCCTCACTGTACACACCCTATATAGAGACACTCTCCCATCCACGGTTCGCATTGGCAAGATTGCAGCGTGACACCCCTTCGTGCGTACCCCATTTATCTACCCCTAACAGTGTGAATTCCAATCACACCCTGTGTTAGTCAAAATGTTACGATTTGGCGAGGCTTTACAAAGAATTAATCCCATACTGATACGAATTCTTGAGAGGGTAATTTGAAGTGAACAGTTCATACTCACCTGAGCTCTGGTCTTCGGACCGTGAATTAACATTTGCACAGGTTATCGAGCTTGCGGAAGAAACGATCCCGAATTTGGAACGATACCAGGTTTCTTACCTAGGATCTGGATGGGACAATGATGTATACAGCCTCAACAACAATTGGATTTTACGGTTCCCCCGGAGAGAGGAAATAATCTCGCATTTAGAGAAAGAAGTTTATCTTTCCAGTGTACTGGTGCCGGAATTGGAGCAAACGGGAGTTCCCGTCCCTAATGTCAAATTAATCACCCCGGGCCCTTCTGTTGGATTTCCCTACCCGATTGGAATTTACCCAATGCTTAAGGGGGTCTCAGCCGGTACAGACCTCATGGTGGAAATGAATTGGACAGATTTTATTCCTAAAACAGCAAATTTTCTGAGAACTCTACATTCGATTCCAGTTGATCACTTCAGAGATTTCGCCCTTCCCACGCAGGAAACCTTGGGGTGTGTAGAATGGCTTCTTGAGAAGGAAGACATTTTGTTCCATCTTCATTCCTATGAAGTCAAATCCTTGGATGCGTGTGCTGAATGGTTGGATTCCTGCGAGCCTTTGCCGCCATTTTCGGGAGATCTATCTTTTATACATAATGATCTTTCTCCAGAGCATATACTACTGGACCCTGAGTTTGGCACAATAACCGGAGTGATAGACTGGGAAGAGGGAGCTATCGGAGACCCTGTTTCTGATTTTGTAACACTTCCTTTTTGGATAGGTTGGGAAAATACCCTTAGAGTTTGCGATTCCTATTCGCTTTCCATTGATGATAAATTTCTTAACAGATTGGAGTATGGATCCAAACTTTCGTCACTTGCCTGGCTTTATGACGAGGCCCAACGCAGTAATGATCTATCTTCGCAGATTTCCTATATTGAAAGGGTATGGGATATAAATCTTTCCTCACTCAGATGATCGAAATAAATTGCTGACACCATCTGATTGCTAATCACCAAGTAAAACAAAGTTTAAGCCGAAGCCCATAGAAACATTTTAGTTTGCTCTACAGAAATAGCCCAAGCCACTACATACCAATTTAAAGGTGCCGCCCTACCCCAACCGGTTCATCTTTGCTGACATTTTGCCGACCAAATTCCCGACACGGGCTGACAAATTCTTAACTGATTAAAGGTTTCCAGCATCGCAATAGCCTACTCACCTTTTGGGCCTGAGAGGTCCCTACGTTGAAAAAGCCACATTAAAGCCACGAGCATTACTAAAGAATAAGCAAGTATCACTAAAAATGCCTGGAGGATATCGGGTGTCTCTGCACCCTTCAAGGCCACGGCTGCTTCTGAGTCTCCCAAAGAAATCCATTCTCTAACATTTGAGCTCAAAAGACCCTCATTAATTCTTTCGAGCTTTTCCGAAATAGCCAGCAGTGGTGGTACCACCATAGCTTCCGCCACATATGTAATAACCGACAGGGAAATCCCCTGAGCGGTTGACTGCGTCAAAACGACAAAGAAGGCTCCAAGACATATATATGGGACGGTCCCGTAGAGAACTTTGCCAATAAACTTACCAAACGCCGACAACACCGATGCCCATGTATCACCCTCAGGTATTACTATAAGTGATACTCCTTCGTCGGGAGGAATTATCCCCGCTAAAATACTGGACACAATGTTTAGTAGCACCATAACAACCAGCCATCCCGAAGCTACCAGAACACACAAAACCAGCTTGGCAGATATAAGCTGCCAGCGCCCCAGCCCTCTCGAGATGACGATCCTCAAGGTTCCCCAACCATACTCTGAACCCAGCAAAGACGCAGAGAGGATCATGATTAAAATAAAGGGTAGACCAGTAAGAAATACAAGGTAGATATTTCCCACAATACTCGTTGGCAGGACGAACATGAAAAATTTTTCGGGTTCAGAAGCGTAGTCCGAACACTCTTTCGGTCCCCATTCAGATATTTCTCCCTCAACTATCAAACGTTCTTCTTTTGAAAGCGGATGGATTCTTTCTCGGAGACGCCCATCGAGCAGATCCGAACAAGTCACCTGTATGGTGGCCGTCCCACCGGTATACTGGTAATCAGAAAGGAAAGTGTTGGTGCCCTCACCCTCTGTCATGTGATAGACAGCATAAAATCCCCAAAGAAATGCCTGCGAAACAAGAACCATTACGGCAAGCAGTATCCACGGTAGCCACCGACGTCTCAGCTTGAACCACTCACCTTCTATCAGGGTCAGAAGATGAGCGATCACTGTAAACCCTCATTTCCACGGCCAGTAACTTCCAGAAAGTACTCTTCGAGGGATTTTCGAATAGGCACCATTTCGGCCACATACACCTCTGCATTTGCTAAGGCTGCGGTCAGCTCGGCTGAACGTTCAATCGGTGCAGTAATCAAAAGTGAATCTTCATCCATGGATACATCCTCAATCCAGCCTGGGGTCGATAACAACTGAAGTGCCTTGCTGTTGTCAGTAGTTTTTATACGTATTTGTTCGCTTCCAGCCGTAGCAATTAACTGAGAAACTTCACCTTGTGCAATGAGTCTACCTTTTGAAATAATTGTTACGCTGTCACAGACTTGCTCCACCTCATGAAGCAAGTGGCTGGAGAGAAGTACCGTTCTACTACCGTCTCCTAGACTCGTGATCAATTCTCGTACCTCAATCATTCCCTCAGGGTCTAAACCATTGGTAGGCTCGTCTAGAAACACGAGGTCAGGGTCCCCTAGGAGGGATAAAGCGATCCCAAGACGCTGTTTCATACCATACGAGTAGGTCCGAAACAAATCGTGCCCCCTGCCCGCGAGTCCAACACGATCAACCAAACTCTCAAGCTCCCCTTCTGACCCCCTCCCAGATATCATCTGGAAATATCTCAGATTCTGGTATCCCGAAAGATAAGGGTAAAATGACGAGTTTTCGACAAGCGCCCCAACCCGCCGTAATAAGTCCCGATGACCATGGTTATAGCCGAACAGGCTAAAAGTTCCGGAAGTGGGTGCCTGGAGTCCCAATAGGAGCCCCATCGTAGTTGTCTTGCCGGAACCATTTGGCCCAAGTAGTCCATAGACGCGGCCTCGGCGTATCTCCATTGAGAGATCATCCACGGCTACAACATTCTTGTATCGTTTGGTCAACCTATCGGTTTGTATTACAAATTCATCCATTAAGGATTGAGCAAATTTTTTTCAGTCATTTATGTTGTTCGCAGTGTTCTGTGGCATATTTACATTATAGCTATTTATCGGGGCGAAATTGTAACCACACTTTATAGAAACACTCCCCCGTCCACGGTTCGCATTGGCGAGATTGGAGCGTGACACGCCTTAAAATGTTTGATAGGGCTTTCTATAGGGATGGTATTATTCCAAAAATTACTTTAGAAGAAGTTGTGGACTGGGAACTGGAAAATCTATCAGCTTGGTGCGTCAAAATAGGGGAATATCATGCCTACAATTACTTTGCAAGAAGCAGAAACAATAATCGAGGGAGCCAAGATTAAAATACAAGAACTGGGCGTGCGCATGGCGGTCAGCGATGATCTTGCGAAGTCGATTGGCGACGAGGCAGGCGGCAACGAGGCAGACGGAGAAACCGGCGATACATTGGCGAGCTTCACCAACGCCGGCCCGCGTGTCGTGCGCGGTCGGGACGAACCGATTACCGTGTGGACAATATGACGGAAAAGGT